>JBLMZU010000542.1:0-36243 GCA_050258995.1 Bacteroidota bacterium | reverse complement strand
CAGCCCGCTGTTCCTGCTCAGCATCGGGTTCGGAGTCGCCTTTGGCATGGCGATGGCCTCCAAGGTCAATATCTATCCTCTGGCTTTGCTGCTGCCCGGCGCTTTTGCGGTCCGCCATCTGGAGCAGCACCGGGGCGTTGATCTGCACTCCTTCAAGGAGGAATACTGGTGCATGATCGCCGCCTGCCTGGTCGCGGGCGGACTGGCCGCCTTCATCTCCTTCCGCATTTTTCAGCCATATGCCTTTGACGGGATCGGCGTCAGCTCGCAGTGGATCGCCAACATCCAGGAACAGCGCGTCCAGGCCAAGGGCGATGCCGACCTGCCCTGGAACCTGCAGTGGGCGCGGCGCTCACATTTATATTCGTTCGACAACCTGACCAAATGGGGACTCGGCCTGCCGCTGGGATTCCTGGCCTGGGCCGGGTTCCTGCTCATGGGCTGGCGCATCTATAAGAGGGAGTGGCGCCACGCGCTGCTCTGGGGCTGGACGGCCCTGTACTTCCTGTGGCAGTCCATGCAGTTCAATCCCACCATGCGCTACCAGCTGCCGATCTATCCCTTACTATGCATGATGGCAGCCTGGTTTGTCTTTGAGCTGGCGGGCCTGAATGTTGGAACGTTCAAGCGTTTTAACGCTCGAATGCTGCTGGCTGGCCTGGTCGGGATCACAGTCGTTGCCTTGACCGCGGCCTGGGCGTTCGCCTTCCACAGCATTTATCTGCGGGACGAGCCGCGCATCGCGGCATCCAACTGGATCTTCCAGAACGTCCCCGGCCCGATCAACGTCCACATCGATACAGGCAGGGATGGGACGTACAACCAGCCCCTGCCGTTCCCCACCGGCGGTTTCCTCCAGGGAGGCGTCCCGTACGATACCTCCTTCGTGGCCCAGAAGGATGGGGTGGTGGATAGCATCTCGCTGGGACACGCGATCAACACGGTGACTCCCTCGTCGACCGTGGCGTTGACGGTGTCCACGTCGCATGAGCCGACTGCCGGGAAGATCCTGGCCACATCCAAGATCACCTCCGAGTTTGGATCGCAGGGAGACCCGCGTGGCGACTCGTATACATTCAAGCTGGACAAACCCATCCAGGTGGCCACGGGGGAGCGTTACTATCTGCGCCTGCTTCTCGATGCGGGCATGATGAACATCGAAGGCGCGGCGGTCAGTAATGAGACCGATTACGATTACGGGCTGCCTTTCCGGGTGGAGGGATACGATGCGTTCGGCGGCATCTATCGCGGCGACCTGACCGAGCAGGTCTACTGGGACGACAACCAGGACAAGCTCAACCGCTTCCTGGATGTTCTTGGCCAGACCGATTACATCTTCATCCCCACCAATCACCAGTATGCCCAGATCACCCGCCTGCCGGAGCGCTACCCGCTGACCACCTACTACTACCGTGAGCTGATGGGCTGTCCGCCGGCGATGGATATTATCAAGTGCTACTACGAGGCAAAGCCGGGAGATCACCAGGGCCGCCTGGGCTTCGACCTGGTGGCCGTTTTTGAAGACTTCCCGAAGCTGGGCAATCACGAGATCAACGACCAGTACGCGGAGGAAGCCTTCACTTTTTACGATCATCCCAAGGTCCTGATCTTTAAAAAGAATGATAACTTCAGCATCCAGCAGGTCGAATCCTCGCTCAGCACCGTGGACCTGTCGAAGGCTGTCCATCTCACGCCGCGCCAGTTCGATAAATACTCCAACCTCATGCTGCCGGCAGCCAAGCTTGCCCAGCAGCGAGCCGGCGGGACATGGACAGAGCTGTTCAATTACGCATGGGTCCAGAACCGCTATCCTCTCGTGGGTCTATTGATCTGGTACCTGTTCATCTTCATCCTGGGTCTGGCTGTCTACCCGATGGTGCGCCTGGCCATGCCCGGGCTGGCAGACAAGGGCTACCCGCTCAGCCGCGCCTTCGGGCTGGTGCTGTTCGGCTACCTGGCATGGATCGGTGGCTCGGTGGGAATTCCCTACACACGCGTCACCATCGCAGTCATCTTTCTCCTGGTCCTGCTGGGCGGTGGATGCCTGGCCTGGTACCAGCGCGCCGAGCTTCGCGAGGAATGGCGGGAAAAGCGGAAATATTTCCTGCTGGCCGAAGGGCTCTTCCTGGCGTTCTTCCTGTTCGACCTGCTCATCCGCATCGGCAACCCGGACCTGTGGCACCCTGCCAAGGGCGGCGAGCGCCCGATGGACTTCTCGTACCTGAACGCCATCCTCAAAAGCACATCCTTCCCACCCTACGATCCCTGGTTCGCAGGCGGCTACATTAATTATTACTATTACGGGTTCGTGCTGGTCGGCACGCCGATCAAGCTGCTGGGAATCGTCCCCTCGATTGCCTACAACTTTGTCCTTCCCACATTGTTTGCGATCGTTGGTATGTGTGCGTTCTCCATGGGCTGGAATCTGCTGGAAGGCACAAAAGAAGGAGGCAACCGGCCTCGTAGCTTTGAGCTTCCAGTGATCGCCGGCCTTGCTGCCTCGGCCTTTACACTTCTGCTCGGCAATCTCGGCACGATCCAGATGATCTACCAGAAGCTGCAGCAGATCGGCTCGAACGGATTGTTCGACTGGGACCCCTCCATTTCCATCGTCGAGCGCCTGGCCTGGGCCGTCCAGGGATTCATCATGGTACTCAAGGGCACGCCGCTCGCGATCGGATTCGGGGATTGGTATTGGAACCCCAGCCGCGTGGTCCCGCCGCTGGGCGGTAACGAGATCACCGAGTTCCCGCTGTTCACCTTCATTTACAGTGACCTGCACGCCCACATGATTGCCATGCCGCTCGCCCTGCTTGCGATGAGCTGGGCGCTGGCCATCGTGCTGGGACGTGCCAGGTGGCGAAACCGGATGGCCGCCGTGCTCAGCTTCGTCGTCGGCGGTCTTATCATCGGGGCGCTCTATCCCACCAACCTGTCGGATATTTACACCTATCTGCCGGTGGCCCTGGTGGCGCTGGGATATGTCATCTGGCGCTATTCCGATTCGCCCTCGTTTTTTCGCAGGCTGGGACAGATTGCCGGCGCCGTGATCGCATTGACACTGCTTTCCTTTATCCTCTATCAGCCCTACCGGGCGTGGTACAGCCAGGTCTACAGCTCGCTCACCGCCTGGAAGGGGCCCTTCACACCGGTCTTCTCCTATCTCACCCACTGGAGCGTGCTGCTGTTCGTGGTTGTCTCCTGGATGGCCTGGGAAACCCATGAATGGATGGCAGAGACGCCTGTTTCTGCGCTGCGAAAACTGAAGCCGTATCAAATCCTGATCGAAGGCTCCATTCTCCTGCTCGTGATCGTCCTGCTCTTCCTGCAGTACCGGATCAACAGCCTGTTCTTCCCGGGCGTGAGCATCGCCTGGATCGCCCTGCCCATCGCGGCCTGGGCGGGCGTGCTGCTCCTGCGTCCGAACCTGCCGGACACCAAGCGCTTTGTGCTGTTTTTGATCGGCACGGCATTAATCATTACGATAGTGGTGGAATTGGTCGTGGTGGTCGGCGACATTGGGCGGCAGAACACGATCTTCAAGTTCTATCTGCAGGCCTGGTTCCTGCTGGCGATCAGCGCCGGGGCTGCCCTGGCATGGACACTCCCTGCCTTCTTCAATAAATGGAATAACGGCTGGCGCCTGTTCTGGCAGACGGCCATGATCCTGCTGATCGCAGGCGCGGCGATGTTTACCATAACCGGGATCAGCGGCAAGATACACGACCGCTGGATCGTCGAAGCGCCGCATAGTCTCGATTCGATGAACTACATGAAGTACGCCCAGTACGACGACTTCGGCCAGCGCATGGACCTGAGCAAGGACTACCGCGCCATCCGCTGGATGCAGGACAATGTCCAAGGCTCACCGGTCATCGTTGAGGCCAACTGCGTTGAATATCATTGGTGCACGCGCTTTACCATTTATACGGGGCTGCCCGGTGTGGTCGGCTGGAACTGGCACCAGCGCCAGCAGCGCGGTCTCATGTCCACCTGGGTGGAGGATCGCGTCGCAGAGGTGGGCAACTTCTATGACACGACCAACATCGATGATACCCGCGCCTTCCTGGATAAATACAATGTCAGCTACATCATCGTGGGACCTATGGAACACGCCGCTTATACACCGGAAGGCATTGCCAAGTTTGCCCAGTATGACGGTGACTTTTGGCATGCAGTCTACCGGGACGGTGACACGGTGATCTATAAGGTAAATCCCAAATAGGAAAGGGAAATGTATGATCTACCATATTACATCACGCATGGCCTGGAATGAAGCCCGTGAGCGCGGTGCCTACCTGACACAAAGCCTGGAGACGGAAGGCTTCATCCATTGCTCGACAGAAGAGCAGGTGGTGCCCGTGGCCCAAAAATATTACAAGGGACAGGAGGGCCTGCTGCTGCTTGTAATCGAGCCCGATCGTCTCACCTCGGACCTGAAGTGGGAGCCACCTGCCGAAGGGGCACCACCCCCGGGCGTCCCTGAAGGCGACCTCTTCCCGCATATTTACGGCCCCATCAACCTGGAGGCAGTGGTCCGGGTCTTTGACCTGCAATCCCAGCCGGACGGGAAATACAACTTTCCTCAACTCTAAAGCAACCCTTGCAAAGTTTTCGACTCGATGCAGGCTGAGAAGCGTTTATTTCATATGGCATTATCGCGGAAAACAATTTATCCATAACATCCACAAGGATACGTAATCATCACATGATCGCATTCATCTCCTGGTACATCGCTCTCACACTCCTGGGCTGGCTGACCTTTCCGCTGGCCTACCATCTCTTTCCAACGCTGGCGGACCGCGGCTACACCCTGATGCGCGCCCTGGGGCTGCTGGTCTGGGGATATGCCTTCTGGTTGTTCGCCTCGCTCGGTTTCGCCCAGAATGATGCCGGCGGGCTGCTGCTGGGATTACTGGTCCTGCTCGGGTTGAGCGGGTGGGCATATGTGGCAGACCGGGGACGAGGGACCAGGGACGATGGTTCAGGGTCGATGGACGAGTGGATCCGGAACAACTTCAAGATCATCCTCACGACCGAAATCCTGTTCCTGGCCGCCTTTGCCTTCATGGCGTTTATCCGCGCCAGCAACCCGGAGGTCACAACGGCCGGCGGTGAAAAGTGGATGGAAGTGGCCTTCATCAATGCCATTCTGCATTCGCCCACCTTCCCGCCGCATGACCCGTGGCTTTCGGGGTATGCCATTTCCTATTATTACTTTGGATATGTCATGGCGGCCATGCTGGCCAAACTGACCTCCGTAACGGCGCCTGTGGCTCACAATCTGATGCTCTCCCTGATCTTCGCCTTGAGCGCCATCGGGGCCTATGGATTGCTGTACAACCTGCTGTCCGCCTACCGCCGCTGGAAAGGGGAGGAGGACCGGGCCAGGGTTTTCCCGGTGCTGGGCGCCTTTCTTGCACCGTTGTTCCTGCTGATCGCCAGCAATCTGGAGGGATTCCTGGAGTCCCTGCACCGGCGGGGGATCGGCTGGACTCTAAAACCCGATGGGACCGGCACGTCTCCGTTCTGGTCCTGGCTGAACCTCCAGTCTCTTACCGACGCGCCTGCCCAGCCCTTGAAGTGGATCCCGGATCAATACTACTGGTGGTGGCGCGCCTCCCGCGTCCTGCAGGATTACGATCTGAATGGCAACCGACTGGAGGTCATCGACGAGTTCCCCTTTTTCTCCTACCTGCTCGGGGATCTTCACCCACATGTCCTGGCGATGCCGTTCAATTTGCTGGCGATCGCCATTGCCTTGAACATCTTCCTCGGGGGGTGGCGCGGAGATATCAATCTATTCGTCGGCCATTTGAAGATCAACAGGACCGGCTTCTTTACCATTGCCCTCGTGTTGGGTGGGCTGGCCTTCCTCAACACCTGGGATATTCTGCCCGGCGCGGCGCTGATCGTCTTCAGCTACGCGCTGGCCCGGATCCGTGAATCCGGCTGGGGCTGGGAGAGGATCGAGGATATCCTGCTGCTGGGCATCCCGGCCCTGGTCACAGCCTTCATAATGTACCTGCCATTCTTTATTGGGTTCGACTCCCAGGCAGGCGGCATCATCCCGAATTTCATGTTCGTGACGCGCGGCGCCTACCTGTGGGTCAGGTGGGGGACGCTGTTCGTTCCGCTGCTTGCCTACTTGTTTTATCTGTGGCGCAGTCACACGCCGGCGAGCTGGCGGACCAGTCTTTTGACCGTCCTGGGGTTTTTGGTCTTCCTGGTCGCGGCCATGTTCTTTGTCGGTTTTATCGGTTTGAAACTCAAGCCCGACCTGGTGAACGGAATCCTGCAGGGCCAGAACCGCGACGTCGGGACCTTCATCGCCGACAGCATGAGCCGCCGCCTGTCGAACATCGGCAGCCTGCTGACCCTGCTGTTACTGCTAATTCCCGCACTGGCGTTTTTGCTCCGCAGCAACGAACGTGTGGAAGATACTTCAGCGCCCATTCCACCGTCGGCCTTTGTCCTTCTCTTGATCACAGTGGGTACGCTTCTGATCCTTGGGCCGGATTATTTCTATCTGCGTGATAATTTCGGCTATCGCATCAACACGGTCTTCAAGTTCTATTACCAGGCCTGGATCCTGCTGTCGATTGCGGCCGCATTTACCGTGGCGGTGCTGCTGTCCCAATTGAGGGGAGCAGCGTCCATTCTTTATACCGGGCTGATCCTCGTTGTGATCGCAATGGGTTTGTTCTATCCTGTTCTCAGCGTTCCCAATAAAACTGAAAACTTCAAGGCCAACGCGCCGCAGCAGCGCACACTGGATGGGTCGACTTATCTGGCCGGCTTCCTGCCAGAGGACTACCAGGCGTTCAAATTCATGAAGACCCTCGAGCCGGGCGTGGTTGCGGAAGCCGTAGGGCCCCAGGGTGGACAGTACAGTGAGTTTGCCCGCGTCTCCACCTTCACAGGCATGCCCGCCGTCCTCGGCTGGAGCGGTCATGAGGGCCAGTGGCGCGATTATGCTCTCCAGGGCACCCGCAAGGACGATCTCCAGACCTTGTACAGCACGCCCGACTGGAATACCGCCCAGGGGATCATCAATCGCTACAATATCCGCTATGTATATATCGGACCCCTGGAGCGCTCCACCTACACGATCAACGAGGAAAAGTTCAAACAGTTCCTGAAGGCGGTCTACCAGCAGGGCAATGTGACCATCTATGAAGTTCCCTCCGCGCCGATTGAGTAGAGGGATCCCATCGTTTCTCCCGCGGTTGTACTGCGGGAGAAACTTTATATAACTTGCCAATCGCGCCAACAACCCCACCGGCCCGTTCGTTGCCGCCGGGTGCAAGTACAAGAGAATTTTTTTGATTCAAGAGTAAAATACCTCCATGAACCCTCCACGACTACGATTCGAAGGCTGGCTGTATGGCCTGGCCTTCCTGATCGGCCTTGGTTTACGCATGCTCCAGTTGGGTGCAGCCCCGCTCACCGACGCGGAAGCTGCACTTGCGCTGCAGGCGCTCCACATTGCGGATGGGGTGCGTCCGCTGCTCGGCCCGCAGCCTGCTTACATCCTGCTGACCAGCATCCCCTTCCTGGTTGCCCAAAGCACGAACTTCCTGGCGCGTTTCTTCCCGGCCATCGTAGGGAGCGCCATGGTGGTCGCTCCCTTCCTTTTCCGAACGAATCTCAAGCCGCGCCCGGCCCTGATCCTGGCTTTTCTCTTCGCCATCGACCCGGGCCTGGTCGCCATGTCGCGCCTGGCGGGTGGGGTCATCCTGGCCATCAGCTTCACCCTATTTGCCTGGGGCATGTGGATCAACCGCCGCTTTATCCTGGCGGGGATTTTCGCCGGCCTCGCCCTGCTCTCCGGCACCTCCATTTGGATGGGACTGTTGGGACTCGGGCTGGCCTGGCTCTTGATCCGTGGCGTGGAGCGGAAACCATTGACCAACAAGTCCGATGTCTTCGAGACTCCAATCGCAGAACCGGAAGAGTCGGAACCTGAAACTACCCCCGAGAGCTACCAGATCCGCCCGCTCCTGCTGGCACTGGTCGTTACGCTCATCCTGGCTGGGACGCTTTTCTTCCTGGTGCCCAACGGGCTGAGCGCCTGGGTCGCCTCGCTGCCTGCCTACCTGGGTGGGTGGATGGCCTCCTCCTCCGTGACACCCGGTCGGATTCTGTTCACGTTGTTCGTCTATGAGCCCCTGGGGCTTTTCTTTGCAATTCTCTCTCTCATCCGCGGCTTCCGCACCGGCAGCCAGCGCGTCATTCGTTTGAGCATCTGGCTGGGCGTGGCGCTGCTGCTGGCGGTTTTCTACCGGCAGCCCGGTGAGCTGGTTTGGGTCATCGTCCCGTTGCTGGCCCTGGCCGCGCTCGAGATCTCTCACATCCTGCAAGTCTTCCCCGCAGAGAGAATTGAAGTCGGCGTTGTCACCACGGCCCTGTTGATCCTGCTGACCTACATCTGGTTCGATATTGCCGCGATCGGGCTGGATCCATTCAACCAGTTTGCCGCCGCCATTCCTTCCATTGGCAGCATCCAGAACCCGCGCTATGTGATCCTGTTTGGAGCGCTTGGCATCCTGGTGCTGTGCATCTTGTTCGTGGCCTTTGGCTGGTCCTCACGCGTCGCCTGGCTGGGGGCAACCTGGGCTTTCCTGATCTTCCTGACAATCTACAGCATCGGTGCAGCGTGGGGCGCCAGTGGCGTCCGCTACCCGACCGGGGTCGAGCTCTGGCCCGTGGATCCCAGGCCTGCCCAGGCATACCTGCTCCTGCAAAGTGTGGACCAGGTCTCGGAAACCAGTGTCGGGAATGACCTGTCCCAGCCGATCACGATCATGGGAGTCAATTCCCCGGCTCTTGAATGGCTCCTGCGTGACCACGCAGTGAAACAGGTCGCCGCGCTCGATCCGGCATCAACCCCGCCCCTGATCATCACCCCGCCGATGGACAACCTGAATCTGCCGGCCGCCTATCGCGGGCAGGATTTCGTCTGGCGCCAGCAGATCAAGGTCCAGGATATGAAGCGGGCGGAATGGTGGCGCTGGCTGGTCAATCGCCAGCTGCCGCGCCAGGATGAGACCGTCATCCTGTGGGCCCGTGACGATCTGTTCCCGGATGGGAGCCAGGCGTCCCAGTAAAATAAAATCATCCCAGCAGGAGTTCCCTGAACCATCATGACTGAATCTCTTAAGACCTCAGGACTTTCCGTACCGGAGCAAATGAGCAGCCTACCCTCCATTATCGCCATCGATGGGCCCGCCGCCTCGGGTAAATCCACGCTCGGGCTGAAGCTTGCCGAGGCTCTCGGTTATCTTTTCTTCGACACAGGCGTGATGTACCGCGCCGTGACCTGGCTTGTGCTCAACCGCGGCGTGGACGTGAACGATGAGGCTGGGGTCACGGCCCTGGCCGAGGCGACGCCGATCGAGGTCGCTCCCGCCTCCGAGTCCGATGGAAGAACGAGCGACGTGCTCGTGGATGGCAGGGACATCACCTGGGAGACGCGCCTGCCCGAGGTGGAAAGAAACGTATCCGTGGTGTCCGCGTATCGCGGCGTGCGCGCCGCATTGAGCCGGCAGCAGAGACGGATCGGCTTGCGCGGCAGGATCGTCATGGTCGGCCGCGACATTGGGACGGTGGTGCTGCCCGAAGCAGACCTCAAGATCTATCTGATCGCCACGGCCGAAGAGCGCGCCCGCAGAAGATATGATGAGATCCTGGCGCGCGGCGGAAGCGCAATTTACCCGGAAATCCTCGCAAAGGTGATCGAGCGCGACCGCATCGATTCGACCCGCGACGTGTCTCCGTTACGACCGGCGGAGGATGCCGTTATGCTGGATTCAGACAAGCTGAACGCCGAGGAAGTCTTTGAAAGGGTCCTGGCTCTGTGTCGATGAGTGAGGCATATCAGGTTCCCCTGCGCTATAAAATCAGTCGTCCGGTTTTGAAAGCAGTCTTCCGATTTCTTTTTCGCACCCTGGGACGTGTGAGGATCAGCGGCAGGGAAAACATTCCGCGTGGCCGGCCGTGTATAGCAGCCATGAACCATGTTTCCATTTTCGATCCGCCGCTGGCCGGCTGCTTCTGGCCCGGACCGCTGGAGGTGATCGGCGCGATTGACGTCTTCGACAAGCCCTTCCAGGGACAGATCCTGAAAGCCTATGGCGTCCTCCCTGTCCACCGCGGCGATTATGATCGCCCCCTGCTGACGAAAATGGTGAGGATCCTTGAAGCAGGTTATCCATTACTAATCTCACCGGAAGGCTCGCGCTCGCACGTCCCTGGTATGCATCAGGCCAAGCCGGGTGTTGCGTATTTGACTGAAAAGACAGGTGTACCTGTGGTGCCAGTTGGTCTGGTGGGCACCACGGAGGATTTCTGGCAGCGTGCCAAACGCGGCGAGCGGCCCCCGCTCGAGATTCGAATCGGCAGGCCCATTATGCTCCCCAAGATCACAGCCACAGGGACAGAAAGACATAAGGCACGGCAATACAACACGGACCTCGTCATGCGTCATCTCGCGGGTTTGCTGCCCGTTGAATATCGTGGAGCGTATGCAGAATCAGCCATCCTCCCATCCTAAGCCTGTCACCGAATTTTGGCGGCCCGAGTGGGTCGGTTTGCCGCGTCTCACACTGGCGCGGCGGATCTTCCGTCACTTTGCACAATCGATGTTATGGCTCATCGCCCTCTTCACGATGAAATCCACGGTGAAGGGCATGGAAAACTTTCCCAAAAAGGGACCTGCGCTGATCATCATCAATCATCTTGGGGATGCCGACGCGGTGTTAATCGGTGCTTCCATTCCCTATCCGATCGACCCCCTGGCAAAGATCGAGCTGCATGAACACCCGCTCGTTGGACGCATTTTTCGCGCCTTTGGTGTGATCTGGATCCATCGCGGCCAGCCGGACCGCCGGGCACTGCATGCCGTCCTGGATGGACTCGCCGAAGGGCGCGTGATCGGGATCGCACCGGAGGGACGCGAGTCGGCCACCGGCGCGCTCGAGGACGGCAATGACGGCGCTGCCTTTATTGCCCTCAAGGCCAGGGTGCCGATCGTGCCGATTGTCATGACCGGCACCGAGAACGAGCGCATCTATTCCAATATCAAAAAATTCAAACGGACCCCGGTCACGTTTACCGTGGGGAAACCCTTCATTCTGCAGGAATCGTCCAACCGGCGCACAAGGCTGCAGGATGGCACCCGCCAGATCATGGAAACGCTGGCGTCCATGCTGCCCGAATCCTATCGCGGCAACTACAATTCCCCTACATGATCATCAGTTCGAGTCACGCTCGTACCGCCTCTTGAACAAATGGACCCCATTTGTCGGCAGACAGATCAAAAATCAAATTTCAATTTAGTAAATTGTGCGGCACTCTGTACCGGCGGATTAACGCTATAATCCCTCCATATGCAGTTCGTGACGACGTTGCTGGGCGGCCTTCCCTACCTGAATCCCCTCTCGCTTGCGGGGTGGATGGTCTGGCTGGGCCTGGCAGGCCTGCTTGTGGTGCTGCTGATCGGCTGGCGCAGATACCAGCCCGCCTGGAGCGCTCGAAACTGGGGGATCCTGGTTGCTTTGATCGTTTCTGCTCCTCTTACCTCATTATTCTTCGGCATCAAGATCACCAACGCGAGTGCCCTGCCTCTCCCCGGTCTGCCCGCAGATGCGACAGGGTCGACCATGATGGTCCTCGCCGCCATCCCCTGGATGCTGGCCGGCGGATTCCTGGGTCCTTTCGCCGCCGCCGGCGTGGGTCTGCTGAGTGGTCTCGTGAGCGGGATCTGGGAAACCCACAGCTTTTTCACCATGATCGAGCTGGGACTGATGGCAACCCTGTTTGCCGTGGCGAACCGCCAGCGCTACCGTACAACTTTCTTTCGCTGGTTAAGAATTCCCCTTCTCAGTGCGCTCTGCCTGGTGATCGTCCATGCCCTGCTGTTCGTGCTGGGCGCGTTCTTCACTGCCTGGGGCACCGCCTCGGTCAGCCAGCGCCTGGATTATTCCTTTAGTAATCTGGTCGTCAGCAGCCTGGCCTTCCTTGGAGAAGTGCTCGTCGCCGGCCTGGTTGCACAAATTTTCTCCTCCACTTCTCCCCGTCTCTGGGGAGGGAACGGTCCGTTACAGCCTTCACCCGCGGAAAAAAGCATCGAGACGCGTTTTATGTGGGGAACAGGCACGATCATTGTTCTCCTGCTAATCACGCTCCTGGTCGGCGACTGGCTCGTCGCCGGGAGGGCCGCACGCAACCTGTTGAAGGACCGGCTCCAAAGCCTGGCACAGCTGGCATCCCAGAATGTCCCGTTCTTCCTGGAGACGGGCCAGAACCTGGCGTCACAGATCTCCACGGACTCCCGCTTCCAGGACCCGAATGCCAGCCTGGCAAATGTGCTGCAGGAAAGAATTCAATCGGTCCCGTTCTTTAACCAGCTTGTCGTCGTGGATGCATCCAGCGGCTCGGTACTGGCTGCCTATCCGTCCGATCCGGCTTTTGTGCTCACCCGGCCGGAGGAGGATGGCCTGACGCTCATTGGGCAGGGAGTTTCAAGCCAGGTCTACACCGTGCCGCCTGCGAATGAGGGGGCTGCTGCGGGCGTTTCCTTCCTGGCCGGCATACCACAGTCACAGCTGGTTTTGATCGGCCGCACGGACCTTGGCTCCAACCCATACACTCGTTCGCTTATCGGCACTCTCAACAACCTTGCCGGGATGAAAGGCCAGGGACTGTTAACAGCCGACGGCGTGGTGGTGTACGACTCCCAGGGCACGCACACCTGGCAAAACTACGAAGGCCAGCACAGCGACCAGCCTGCCTTCCTGGCTGAGACCGATTCGGTCGGCACACGGCAACTGACATATTACCAGCCGGTGGATGGTCATCCCTGGGCGGTTATTCTCTCGATCCCCGCCCAGGCCGCCCAGCAGCTTGCGATTGACATCGCCCTGCCCATCTCCCTGATGATCATCCTGCTGGGACTGGTCGCTTTGCTCTTCCTGCGCGTGAACCTGCGCGTGGTTACCGGCTCCCTGCAGGGACTGGCGGCCGACGCAAAGTACCTGGCAACCGGCAAGCTCGACCGGCCGCTGACGGTCAAAGGCGAGGACGAGATCAGCGATTTGACTCATGCATTCGAGCAGATGCGCGTGAACCTGCAGGCCCGTATGCAGGATCTGAACCGCCTATTGGTCGCCAGTCAGGGAGTGGCCTCCAGTTTGACGCCGGGCGATGCGCTGCGTCCCGTCCTGGAGGCGATCATTGCGAACGGGGCGAGCTCCGCCTCCATCGTGCTGGTGCGCGATATCTTCCCGAGCGCCGCCTCGGCCCCGGTCCGCTTTTCGGATGGACCCGAGCAGGATCTGTACAAGCACCTGGATCACCAGTTCCTGGCCCTGGCCGAAAAACAGGACCGGATATCCATGGTCACGGTCTCGCGCAGCCGCGGCCTGATCCTGGACCCGAACCTGACTCATCCCGAATCTCTGGTCGCGGTCGGGCTGCGAAATGAAAAGCGCTATTACGGCGTGCTCTGGGCCGCCTACAACAAGCAGCATTTCTTCACCGAGGCCGAGCTGCAGTTCATCAGCACGCTGGCCGGGCAGGCCGCGCTGGCCGTGACGAACATCCGCCTGTACCTGACGGTGGAAGTAAGCCGCCGCCAGTTGGAGGCGATCCTCAATTCCACCCCGGACCCTGTCCTGGTCACCGATGCGGGGAACCGGCTCATCCTGGCGAACCCGGCCGCGGCCCAGGTCTTCGATGTCAGGATCGGGAAGGACGATCACCCGTTCATCGAAAAGACCATCCAGGTCAGGGCCCTGAACGAGCTGCTGACCACCTCGAACAGCGAGCGGCGCTCGGCAGAGGTCCCCATGCCGGATGGCAAGACCTACCTGGCAATGGCCTCCGCCATGACCGCCGACGGGCGCACCGTGGGGCGCGTCTGCATCCTGCGGGATGTCTCCCAGCTCAAGCAGATCGACACGCTGAAATCGGAATTCGTTTCCACCGTCAGCCATGATCTTCGCTCGCCGCTGACCCTGATGCGCGGCTACGCCTCCATGCTCGAAATGGCCGGGGAATTGAACGAGCAGCAGAAAAACTACGCCCGCATGATCCAGCAGGGCGTGGACAACATGGCCAAGCTCGTCAACAACCTGCTCGACCTGGGACGCATCGACTTTGGCGTCGGGCTGCAGGTGGAGAGCATTCCCGTGCTGGATATCGTCGAGCAGGTGACGAGTGAGTTGCAATACCAAGCCAAGCAGAAGAACATCTCACTGGGTGTGGAGATCCCGCGCGATCTGCCGCACGCCGTCGAAGCAGACCAGGCTCTGCTGCACCAGGCCCTTTATAACCTGGTGGAGAACGCAATCAAATACACCACTGAAAACGGGGTGGTGACCACGCAACTGCAATGCGCGCCCACATCCCTGACCTTTGCCATCCGTGACAGCGGCATCGGGATTCCGGAAAGCGACCGGCCGCGCCTGTTCGAAAAATTCTTCCGGGGCACGAACCGGGAGGCGCTCGCCCAGCGCGGCACCGGGCTCGGGCTGGCCATCGTCAAATCCATTGCCGAGCGCCATAGCGGCAAGGTCTGGGTGGAAAGCGAGCTGGGAAAGGGCAGCACCTTTTATTTGCAGATTCCACTCGTGCAGCCCAAAGCCATGTGAAAGCCCCCTGACCGAAATATTTCTGCATCAAAAGAGCCTCCTGAACCGGGAGGCTCTGCGTTCATTAGAGAGGCAACAGCCCCTCTCCTGCATGAGTCAGGACCAGGCTGTCCCGCGGCACCGTTATACGTCGGCCAGAAAGCGATAACCGATGCCGGGCTCGGTGAGGATATATTTCGGGCGTTCGGGATCCACTTCCAGTTTTTTACGCAGCTGTCTCATGTACACGCGCAGGTACTCGGTGTGATCTGCATCCGCAGGTCCCCAGACATGGGTGAGGATGCTCTGGTGTGTGAGCACCCGGCCGTGATTGGCAGCCAGGTAGGCAAGCAGCTTGTATTCCGTGCCTGTCAATTTCACCTCTTCCTCATCGCGTTTCACGATATGCCATGCAAGATCGATCGTGATGGGACCTGCCTTGACCACCTTGTTTTGCTCGCCCTTCCGGCTGGCGGAATGACGCAGCGCCACCCGCACCCGGGCCAGCAGTTCTTCGATCCCGAATGGTTTGGTCAGGTAATCGTCCGCTCCGATGTCCAGGGCCGCGACCTTGTCCCGCTCGCTATCGCGCACCGACAGGATGATGATCGGAACCTGTGTCCATTCGCGGAGGCGCTGACAAACAACGGTACCGTCCATGTCAGGCAAACCCAGGTCCAGAACGATCAGGTCGGGTTCCTGGGCAGCTGCAAGAGTCAGGCCTTCCTCTCCCCGGGAGGCAGTGGTAACCCGGAATTCCTTCTCCGTCAGGATTGTGCGCATGGCGCGCAAGATTTGCGGCTCATCATCGATGACAAGAATGTGAGGTGCATTGCTCATTCAGTCTCTGACTCCGGTGAAAATTGAGGCGGCGGTACGCCATCCCAGGTAAGAGGAAAGACGAAATTGAACGCCAGCCCATCGGGGATGTTTTCAGCCCAGATGCGTCCGCCGTGGGCTTCAATGATTCCCTTGCAGATGGAAAGTCCCAGGCCGGTGCCTGTTACTCGTTCCGCAGCTGTAGTACGGTAGAACTTGTCGAAGATTCTCTCCAAATCCTGCCGGGGAATTTGCGGTCCCTTGTTGCTCACCTGAACACGGACCTGCTCCCCCGCCTGCCATGCGCGAACACTGATTGTTGTATGGGCAGGAGCATACTTCAAACTGTTACTGAACAGATTTGTAAACACCTGTTGAAGCTGCACATAATCCACAGGCACCAGGGGCAGGGTTTCGGGGATGTCGACATCGACCGTATGCTCGATCGTGTGGTTCTTCATGCGCTCGAGCACGCTCTCAACGATCTCGGCCAGGATATTCCATTCACGTTTTGGTCTAAGGGCACCGGATTCGATGCGCGAGATATCAAGCAAATTCCCGACCAGCAGATTGAGATGGTCGGCTGCATCGTCAATGGCAGCAATCAGTTCCGTACAGGCGGTGGATTCCCAGCTGACCTCCCCGCTGCGCAAGCTGGAGGAGGCAGCTTTGATGGTGGAAAGCGGAGTGCGCAATTCATGGGACACGGAGGACAAAATCGCAGACTTCAGCCGGTCGCTCTCCTCCAGCACCTTTGCCCGGGACTCTGCCTGGTCCAGCCGGGCGCGTTCGAGGGCCAGCGCACCCTGGCTTGCAAAGGTCTGCAGCAGTCGTCTCTCACCGGTCGGGATGACCGGCTCCTCCCTCCAAAGCCGGATCTCCCCGAGCATGCCTCGCGCTGCATCGATCGGAACGATCAATTCGGGCGGACGCGCCGGCCGGGTAATTTCAGGCAGACGGTACACAAAGAGAGAAGGACCGGCGATGCCCACCTCAACGTACTCGCTTCGCGACACATCCTGGATCTGTCTGGCAAGGATTTGTGCAATGGTCCGGTCATCATGCAGGCCCGTCAGCGCGGTGCTAAGCTCATAGAGTCGGGTGGCTTCCCGCTCACTGGCCCGGGCCGCGGCCAGACCCGCCCGGGCCTGCCCGACCAGCTGGCTGATCACAACTGCCACAAGCAGGAACACCACCAGGATGACAATTTCTCCGGGCTGATGAACTTTGAGTGAGTAATAGGGCTCGATAAAGAAATAATTCAGGGCAAAAAACGTCATTACGGCACTGCTAATTCCTGGTCCAAGCCCCCATAAGGCCGTAATGACGCCCAAGGGCAGTAAATACAGCATGGCAATCAGGGTCGTATCGAGTACGTCCTGCAGCACGAAAAAAATCGCCGTCACGAACGCGATCAGACTGAATGCAAGCAGATATTGCCATGAACGGGAAATAAGAGCGGAGCTGCGCATATTTGCCGATTTCATTATACCTTTTTGGAATATCGCTGTTTATCCTGGCTGAGTGACGAGATGTTGCAGTCCCTCGTTAACCAACGCAGAAAGGAGGCCACTTGGATCACGAAGAACCGGCCGTAAACACGAGAGATCGAAAAACGGTTATCGATGCGCGCAAGACGGGGGATGCTGCCGGGCAGGCAGGATGATGCAAATAAACAGTGCATTCCTAAAATCGATACAGCTTATATTAAAATTACCTTCAAAATTACTAACGAAGGCTGTGCCCATACTTATATGATTGATCCTGATCACAACCAAGATGCATCCCTGATTCATCGGACCACCAAAACCAGGCCCCTCCGGAATATTAGTCATTATCTAATCGGGCGTCCGCTTCAAACTGCCGATGCCCCTCATCAGACGATCGGCAAGGCCGTCGGCCTGGCAGTCTTCGCATCGGATGCCCTGTCGTCCACCGCCTATGCCACACAGGAGATCCTTGTCATCCTGGCCGCCGCGGGGACGATCGCCTTCGGATATGTGTTTCCCATCTCGATCGTCATCGTCGGCCTGCTCGCCATTGTGGTCATCTCCTACGAGCAGATCATCCATGCCTATCCGAACGGCGGTGGCGCATATATTGTTGCCTCGGATAATTTCGGCAAGATGCCTGCACTGGTGGCTGCCGCCGCGCTGCTCACCGACTACATCCTGACGGTTTCCGTATCCATCTCCTCCGGTGTTGCCCAGATTGTTTCAGCGTATCCCGAGCTTTTTAACTACCGGGTCCCGATTGCGGTCGGATTCGTTGCTTTCATCACGGTGATCAACCTACGCGGCGTCCGCGAATCCGGGACAGCCTTTGCCTTTCCCAGTTACTTCTTTATTGGGATGATGCTCCTGACCATCGGACTGGGCTTGATCCGCTGGTTCAGCGGCTCGCTTGGAAATGTGATCAATCCCCCCGAGATGGAACACTTCGGGGAAGCAGTCGCGGTCGTCACGCCATTCCTTCTCCTGCACGCCTTTTCCAGCGGCACCACGGCCTTGACAGGTGTGGAGGCCATCTCGAATGGTATTACCGCCTTCAAGGAGCCGCGCAGCCGCAATGCAGGCATTACATTGATATGGATGGCGTTCATTCTGGGCATACTATTCATTGGAATCTCGTTCCTGACCTGGAAAATCGAAGCCGTTCCATCCGAAGCAGAAACGGTGATTTCACAACTGGCGCGCACGGTCTTTAACGGGCAGGGAATTTTATACATCCTGCTGATCATCGCCACCACGGTGATCCTCATTCTCGCCGCCAACACGGCCTTTGCAGGGTTTCCCCGTCTGAGCGCCATGCTGGCAGAGGATGGATTCATGCCACGCCAGCTGGCATACCGCGGCAGCCGCCTGGTGTATTCCTACGGCATTGTGTCCCTGGCGGGGGCGGCCTCCATTTTGATCGTCGTATTCCAGGCGAGCGTGACCCGCTTGATTCCACTCTATGCCATTGGTGTGTTTCTATCTTTTACACTGGCACAGGCTGGCATGGCACGCCGCTGGTGGCGCGCCGGGAGACTCTCACCCGTGGAATCCAATACTGTTAGTAAAGAGGTTTCGCGCAGCAAGCTGCAGTATGAAAAGGGCTGGTTCACCAAGATGCTCAGCAATGGGTTTGGTGCCCTGTGTACCGCCATTGTGATGCTCGTCTTTGCGGTCACCAAGTTCGGGGATGGCGCCTGGGTCGTCCTGATCCTGACGCCCATCCTGATGAGTATCTTCCTTTGGATCCACAAACATTATGTGACCGTGGCCAGCAGCCTGTCGTTGGAAAACTACGGTGAGCCGCCGCCTTACAACGTCCGCCACCGTGTTCTCGTCCCGATCAGTAATGTACACCAGGGCACACTGGCCGCGCTGCGTTATGCACGCATGCTGTCCGACGATATAACGGCCATCCATGTTTCCATTGAGCCGGCAGAGTCGGAAAAGGTCCGTAAAAAATGGGAGACCTGGGGACGCGGCACCCGCCTGGTCATTCTGGATTCACCCTACCGTCTGTTTGTGGAGCCACTACTGGGCTACATCGATGAAATTCTGAACAGCCGGCAGCCCAACGAGACGATTACCATTGTCGTTCCTCATTTCGTCCCCGGAAAAAGGGTGCAAAACGCCCTGCATATGCAGACGGCCGAAATCCTCCGCAGGGAATTGCTCTCCACGCCGGGTGTGGTGATCACTGAAGTACCCTATCAGATTCCTTAACCACACTCCAATTTATGCAATTTGGACTATAATCATCAAAGCTCCCCGCCTCTGCGCGTGGGTGTCTTTTTGTAAGCAGCAAGAGAAAAAATGTTAACACCTGAAAACAATCAAACTGAAATCATGCGGCGGGAGAGTGAATATAAACCGCCCCGCTCTTTGAGTCACTGGCTCATCGGGCGGCCATTATCTACAGCCGACGCTCCTCACCAGACCATTGGGAAGGCCGTCGGCCTCGCCGTTTTCGCCTCCGATGCGCTATCGTCCACCGCCTATGCCACCCAGGAAATCCTGTTTGTCCTGACCGCAGCTGGATTGGCAGCCTATGGATATGTTTTTCCCATTTCGCTTGCAATCGTCTTCCTGCTGGCCATCGTAACGATTTCCTATGAACAGACCATCCACGCCTATCCCAGCGGAGGTGGCGCTTATATCGTCTCGCGGGACAACCTGGGCGAGTCGTATGCCCAGGTGGCCGGCGCCGCGCTTTTGCTGGATTACACCCTGACCGTGGCCGTGTCCATCTCCTCGGGTGTCGCCCAGATCGTATCAGCATTTCCTTCCCTCGATCATTATCGTGTCGAGCTCGCCGTGGCAGCCGTGGTACTGGTCATGATGATCAATTTACGCGGCGTAAAGGAATCCGGGACGGCGTTCGCAGTTCCCACGTATTTCTTCGTGGTGATGATGTTCCTCACCGTCGGTATCGGACTTATCCGTTATGTCATGGGGACGCTGGGAACAGTTGTTAATCCTCCCGAGGTCCTTCTGCCGGACACACTTCTGCCGGTGACTGCCTTCCTCCTGCTGCATGCATTTGCGAACGGCACCACGGCATTGACAGGTGTGGAGGCCATCTCGAACGGCATCATGGCTTTCAAAGAGCCGCGCAGCCGCAATGCAGGCATAACGCTGATCTGGATGTCACTCATACTGGGAACCCTATTCCTCAGTATTTCATATCTTACGGCCCACATCGGTGGCGTCTATTCCGAGCAGGAAACTGTCATTTCGCAACTGGCCCGTACCGTTTATAACGGCCGCGGCCCGCTCTATCTTGCCATGATCGCTGCGACGACCGTCATCCTGCTCATGGCAGCCAATACGGCCTTCGCAGATTTCCCACGCCTGAGTGCACTCGCTGCAGCCGATGGCTACCTGCCGCGCCAGCTTACCTTTCGCGGCAGCCGCCTCGTATATTCGAACGGCATCATCACACTCTCCGCGATTGCATCGCTTTTTATTATCGCCAACCGGGCCAGTGTGACCCGTTTGATCCCTCTCTATGCGATCGGCGTATTCCTCTCCTTTACCCTGTCCCAGACGGGGATGGCAAGACGCTGGAGAAAGATCGGCCATCTCAAGGAGGGGGAGGAAATCGTCGAGCCTGGTTCCACCCTACGATACGATAAAGGCTGGCGTCATAAGATGTATGTGAACGGTTTCGGCGCGCTGGCTACAGCGATCGTGATGATCGTGTTTGCCGTTACCAAGTTCAGGGAGGGCGCATGGATCATCCTGATCATCATCCCGATCCTGGTTGCGGTCTTTTTTACAATCCACCGACACTACAAGGATCTTGCATCCCATCTCACGCTCGATAAGTTCAGCGGACTGCCGGAGCGTCACACGCGTCATCGCGTGATCATGCCGATCAGCGGAATCCACCAGGGTACGCTGGAGGCGCTGCGCTATGCAAAACTTCTGTCGGACGATGTCACGGCGGTCCACATTTCGATCGATCCTGTAGAGACCGAAAAGGTCCAGAAAAAATGGAAGACCTGGGGGGAGGGCACGCGCCTGGTCATTCTGGATTCACCCTATCGTCTTTTTGTGGAACCTCTGCTGGTCTACCTGGAGGATATTATCGATCAGCGCCAGGCAAACGAAACAATCACCGTGGTTGTGCCACAGTTCATCCCTTCGAGGCGCTGGCACAATGCCCTGCACATGCGGACCGCGAATGTTCTGCGCCAGGAATTATTATCCAGGCACGGGGTTGTGGTTACCGATGTACCATATCACGTCCATACCCATGAAGGGGAGGAGGATTAATCAAATGAATTTCATTGTTGTTGGATGCGGGCGCGTGGGCGCCGAACTATGTTATCACCTTTTCAAAAATGGGCATCAGGTGGTGGTGGTGGATATTAACAAGGAGTCATTCAACCGTCTCCATCCCGATTTTCGCGGACGCACGCTGGAAGGGGAGGGTTTGGCGGAGGGTGTTCTGGAGCGCGCCGGCATCCGCGAAGCGGATGGACTAGCCGCAGTGACAAATTCAGACACCTTGAACGCGGTCGTTGCGCATGCAGCTCGTACGGTGTTTGAGATCCCCAATGTGGTTGCCCGAAATTACGACCCAAACCTGCGCCCCATCATCGAGGCCTTCGGCCTGCAGACCGTGGGATCCACCTACTGGGGTGCGCAGCGTGTCGAGGAATTGCTGATCAACCCTTCCCAGCGGGCCGTCTATTCGGCCGGCAACGGGGAAGTGGAAGTCTATGAAATGAGCATCCCGGAGAGATGGGCGGGCCGCACCGTCAATGAGCTCCTGGCCCCCATCGCGGATTGCTATCCTGTTGCCCTATCCAAAGCGGGCAGATCCTCCCTGCCGGATGGGAACATCCAGATGCAAACAGATGATGTGCTCAGCGTTAGCTCCACGTTCGAGGGTATTGGCAAACTGACGGCTCGTCTGGCCGGGAAGGCAGAGGCATAAATGAATGTGTTAATTGCCGGCGGCGGACGCACAGGAGCAAGGCTGGCCAGTCTGCTGCTCAATCAGAATTACAAAGTTCGCCTGGTGGAGAACCGGCGTGAACTGCTGGGCTACCTGCACCAGGAACTGCCCACAGAGGTCATCTATGAAGGCAACCCGGTCGATCCGAGCGTCCTGGACGCAGCCGGAATCCGGGAAGCAAACGATGTGGCCGCGGTCACGAGCAACGACTCGGCCAACCTTGTCATCTGCTATCTGGCCAAGACCCAGTTCGACGTGCCGCGCACGATCGCCCGTGTGAACAACCCGAATAATGCCTGGCTCTTCCGTGACACATTCCAGGTGGATGTCGCCCTCAACTCGGCCGATGTGTTCGCCCATCTGATCCAGGAGGAGATGTCCCTGGGCGACATGATGACCCTGTTCAAGATCAAGCGCGGGCGCTATTCCGTGGTGGAGGAAAAGGTCCCGGCCGGGGCAAAGGTGATCGGCAAGCAGCTTAAGGATCTGGACCTGGCCGAGCACTGTGTGATCGCTGCCATCATCCGCAACGGCATCATGACCCTGCCGCGCGGTGACAGCAGCCTGCAGGCGGAGGATGAGATCATCGCGGTTGCCAGCCCGGAAGGCGCACTGAGACTGGCAGACCTGCTGGCATATCCCATCTATCCTACGCGCAACGGCGTTAAAAAGGGATAAACCATCCCTACCCCCGCGATGCTGGATGCCCGCCTCAATTGACCGAATCAGAGCCCTTACGGTATAATGTCGTGCCGATTAATTCGAGTGTTGCATATTTAATACTGCATCAAAATCCAAAGGCAGTATTTTCAAAGTGAGGAACGAAGAATGCCAAAACGTACGTACCAACCGAAAATCCGCCGACGTGTACGCGTGCACGGATTCCGCCAGCGCATGGCGACAGCCGATGGGCGCGCTGTCCTGAAGCGCCGCCGCCTGCGCGGTCGCAAGCAGCTGACTGTGACTGCCAACAAGCACGTTAAGAAGATCCGCTGGTAAGCGGTCCATTCACTCAAGCGCGTTCGAGGTAACGGGTGCAGAGAAAGTTTCGTCTGACCCGGTCCGAAGACTTCAAGCGGGTGCGGCGTTCCGGCAAGTCCTATGCCCACCCGCTTGTTGTGTTGATAGTTCAGCCCCACGATCAACGAAGCAATCCTGTAGACCAGCCACGCGTAAAAATTGGGGTTGCGGCTGGAAGAACAGTAGGGACCGCCGTTCATCGAAATCGTGCCAAACGGCTCATCCGCGAAGCCATGCGGACTCTGATCCCGAGCATCGCACCCAACCTGGACATGATCCTGATCGCCCGCCCAGGACTGGCGACTGCCACATTGGAGCAGACACGTCAGGCTTTGCTCACCCTTTTACCGCGCGCAAAAATCCTGCATCATGAATCCTAACATTCATTCGCACGACTATCCAAATGAGCCGCGACTGCGCGACATGCCGCGAACCGTTGGCAACTGGCCGCGCATCCTGGTTCTGGCATCCATCCGGCTGTACCAGTCAACCCTCTCACGCGGGCTTCCCCCCAACACGTGCCGCTTTTATCCATCCTGTTCACATTATGGCTACCAGGCTGTTTATAAATATGGCGCAATCAAGGGTTCATTCATGGCTGCCTGGCGCGTCCTGCGCTGCAATCCGTTCAACCCCGGGGGCTTTGACCCCGTCCCATAGGAGTATCAAGAAAGCAATGAGCAAGAAATTATTATTCTTGACAGCCATCCTGCTGGCCGTCATCCTGCTAAGCGGATGTACGGGCAGCGCGACCGTGCGCGGCAACACCTGGCCCGGGTTGACCGCCACCAACGATGTAGCGTATCTCGCCGACGGAGCTTTTGTCTATGCCGTGAATCTCAAGGATGGCACCGAGCTCTGGCGCTACCCTGACAAGCGGGATACAAAATACATCTTTTATACAACCCCCTACGTCACTTCAAATGGCATGGTGATCGTGGGCAGCTCCGGGAGCAGCTTTAGCCTGGTGGCGCTCGACCCCAGTCATATCGATGCCAATACAAAATCCCCGGTGGTTGCCTGGAGTTTTTCCGATGTACGCGATCATTGGGTGGCCGCTCCGCTGGCGATCGGTGACCGCCTGTATGCCCCCAACTCGGACGGCAATCTGTACGTGCTCAATTTGAGCAATGGCCAGCTCATCAAGTCCGTGGAGCTTTCCACTGATTTGTGGTCCCAGCCTGTTACAGATGGGAAATATGTATACATCAGCTCGCTCGATCATAGCGTGATCGCGGTGGACAAGGATACCTATCAGGTTGTCTGGAATGAAGATCTGAACAATGCCATTACCAGCTCGCCTGTCCTCGCTTCCAATGGGAATTTATACGTTGGCACATTTGGATCCAAACTCGTGCAGTTTAATCCCGCCAGCGGCAGTCCCCAAACCATGGAAAAGACCAATGACTGGGTTTGGGGAACACCGACACAGGTGGAAAATAATCTTTATTTTGGCGACCTGAGCGGCAATCTATATTCCTATAATCTCGAAACCGGAAAATACAACTGGAATCCCATTACACTCAAACCTGACAACTGGGCTCCGAACAGCACCAAGGTTCCCGACGAATCAAAGGAAACGGCCATTACAGCCAGTCCGCTGGCAGTGAGCGATGGCATCCTGGTGGCTACAGAGTCCGGTGCGATTTACAAGGTGGATCAGAACGGAAACCAGACCCTCTGGGGCGGACAACAACAGCAACCTGGCGGAAAAATTTATACCACGCCGGTGCTCGCGGGAAACCTGGTGCTTGTTTCTCCGATGACCGCTGATGCATTTTTGTATGCCTTCGATTTGAATGGCACGCAAAAGTGGACTTTTAAACCCGCGAACTAAGAGGAACCATGTGGAATATTTTTGTTTCCGCTTTTACCACTGTTTTATTGTGGATTTACAACGTGCTTGGACAGGGTCCAAACATGTTCGGCATTGCCATCATCCTGTTCACCATCCTGATCCGCCTCGTGACCTGGCCGTTGAATGCCCAGCAGATGAAGGGCGCCTCCGCCATGCAGGAACTGCAGAATGACAAGGACTGGCAGGAGATCCAGAAGAAATATGCCAAGGATAAGGAGAAGCTCGCCCAGGAGCAGATGCGCGTTTACCGGGAAAAGGGGATCAATCCCTTTGGCTCCTGTCTGCCAACCCTGATCCAGTTCCCGATCATCATTGCTTTGTACCAGAGCATCACCCGCGCCCTGGCGACCACACCTTATGGGCTTTTGCAGCTCTCCCGCAGCGCCAGCCCGTTTGGTTTCCTGGATATTTCTTCCCTGATCCCGCTCAACAGCAAATTTCTATGGATGAACCTGGGATTGCCTGAAGGGATCCCCCTCCCCTTCCATATTTCCTTTTTCCCTTATGGTTTCCCTCTCCTGGCGATTATCGTGGCCATCACCACCTACGTTCAGGCCAAGCTGACCATGCCCCCAGCCACCAACCCCGGTGACCAGAGCGCGGCCATGAGCAATATGATGAGCCTGTATATGCCACTGTTTCTCGGCTGGCTTGCCCTTACATTTCCATCGGGCCTGGCGGTCTACTTTATTACCAGCAACCTGCTGGGTATCTTCCAGTATGCGATGCAGGGAAAGGCCAACTGGCGCAACCTGCTTCCCGGTGGTAATAAACAGCAGGTCCAGGTAACGAAGAAGACAAAATAGGAGGCGGGTATGACTGAAAGAACCACGCTGGAAATCATTGCTCCGACTGTTGAAGAAGCCATTTCACAGGGACTGGCGCAACTGGGTCTCACGGCCGATGCTGTCAGCGTCGAAGTGCTGGATGCAGGCAACAAGGGCTTCTTTGGTCTCGGAAAGCCGCAGGTGCGCGTCCGCCTGACGGTCAACCCGGTGGGCACATCTGCCTTTGCGCCGACGGAACCGGCTGCCGAACCGGTGAAGGAAGTAAAGCGCGTCGAGAAGAAGAAACCGGCACCCGCTCCAGAACGAGCTGCTCCGCCGGCGCGCCCCGAAAAGGTCGCCAGCCCCGAGCGGCCCCAGGAAAAACCGGCTCCTGCCCCGGCTGCCAAAGTCGAGCAGCAGCCCGAACATGACGCGATCCTGGAACACGCCGAAGTGGTTGTGTCCAAGATGCTGCACCTGCTCAACCTCGAGGCCCAGGTTTCTGCGCACTACGGCGACACCGAGCGCGATGGACGCCGCAACATCCATGTCGATATCCGCGGCAAGGACCTGAGCGTACTGATCGGCCGCCGCTCTGAAACCCTGGGAGCATTCCAGTACATTGCCTCGCTGATCGTAGGCAAGGAGACCCAGCAGTTCGTGCAGCTGGTGGTGGACGTGGAGGGATACCGCGATCGCCGCGAGAAGCAGCTGGTTCAGATGGCCAAGCGCATGGCAGACCAGGTGGCCAAAACGGGCCGCCGCCAGACGCTGGAGCCCATGCCGTCCAGCGAGCGACGCATCATTCACATTGCGCTGCGTGATCACCCGGAGGTCAAAACAGAGAGCACCGGCGAGGATCCGTATCGCAAAGTGGTGATCATGCCGAAGGATTCGTAATCCTGAAGGGCGGATGCATAATCCGCCCTTTTCTTTTTCAGTCTTCCGGCCCTCAACCCTGCGCTGGATTCCAGGAACTCAGTTTCCGATCAATCCATCCTGCGCAGGGTTTTTCATCTTTTTATCACGGTATAATTCCCATATGCAAAATCTGGTTTCCCTGGAGCCTGTCGATTATCTGATGATCGGTCATGTGGCACATGACGTTACGCCTGAAGGTTACCGTCTGGGTGGGACAACCGCCTATTCTGCGCTGACGGCCCGGGCATTGGGCATGCGGGTGGGCATACTGACCGCATCGGGTCCTGAAACATCGCTGGAGGCCCTGCAGGGAATCCCGGTGATTTCGCTTCCCTCCCCGCAAAGTACAACCTTTGAAAACATCTACACGGACCATCACAGGATTCAGTACCTGCGGGCACAGGCTGCGAGGATCGATTTTGAGGCCGTGCCCGAAGCCTGGCGGAGCGCTCCCCTGATCCACCTGGGGCCGATTGCCAATGAAATGGACACCGCCCTGCCCGCCTCATTTGGCCCCTCCCTGCTGGCGCTTACACCGCAGGGCTGGATGCGGCAATGGGATGCAGACCAGCGTGTCTTCATGCGCGACTGGAGGAATGCAGAGTCGGCCCTGACACAGGCCGGGGCCGTGGTCATCAGCCGTGAGGATGTTCACCACAACGACGAGCTGGTGGAGCATCTGGCGCAGCAAACCTATATCCTGGTGGCGACGGAAGGCCCGGCCGGTGCGGTCGTGTATTGGAACGGTGACCGCCGTCGATTTCGACCACCGGTTGTGAAGGAAGTGGATGCGACCGGGGCCGGCGATGTATTTGCCACCTGCTTTTTCGTGCGCCTGCTCCAGACGCGCGATCCCTGGGAAGCAGGACGTTTTGCCACCATCCTGGCTGCCCACACGGTAACGCGCGTGGGATTGGAAGGAATTCCAACCGCCCGCGAGATCGAAGAATGTCTGACCGAAGTTTTGCAATAGGATCCGAAAATCTGAACTCTGAAACCGAAAACCCAATGACCCGCATTTACACCCTCGTCAATCAAAAAGGCGGTGTAGGAAAGACCACCACCGCCATCAACCTCGCAGCCTATCTTGCCAGGCTGGGTCAGCGCGTTCTGGTCGTGGACCTTGATCCACAGGCAAACGCCACCTCCAGCCTGGGCGTGGATAAGCGCGCCGTGCAGGGCAGCACGTACGACGCTATCCTGAATGAGGAAGCACCCGCCGGTTTCATTCTGTACAATGAGCGGCTGCAGCTTTCCATCCTCCCCTCCTCGCCTGCGCTGGCGGGCGCCGAAGTGGAGCTGGTGGAGGAATCCGGCCGGGAGTTCAGGCTGAGAAATGCCCTCGACTCGCTCGATGAGAAATATGATTATATTCTTATCGATTGCCCACCCTCCCTGGGATTGCTCACCGTCAACGGCCTGGTTGCAGCGGAGGATGGCGTGATCGTACCGGTCCAGTGTGAATACCTCGCCCTGGAGGGCCTGGGCCAGCTGACCCAGACGATCCAGCGCGTGCAGTCCTCGCTCTTTCCGGCTTTGAAAGTGCGCGGCGTGATCCTGACGATGTACGATCCCCGCACGAACCTTGCACACGATGTAGTCAAGGAAGTCAACAACCATTTCCCCGGACTGGTCTTCAAGAGTATCGTTCCCCGCAGCATTCGTCTCGCCGAGGCGCCGTCCTATGGCCTGCCCATCTCGGCGTATTCACCGTCCTCGGTCGGGGCACAGGCGTATGAGGCCCTGGCAAAGGAACTGCTGCAGGGAGACGGTGTACCCGTCAGTCTGGAATGAAGCGCACCTCATGAGCGATCCCCGCATCCACACATCGTCGTCAACAAGGAGCATGCATGCCTAAACGTACAGGTCTCGGCAAAGGACTCGACGCCCTCATCCCGTCGGGACAAAGCATCCCCGCAGGGGATGGAAGCGGCATCACGCATATCTCCGTCGATCTGATCCAGCGCAACCCGCGCCAGCCGCGTGAAAAGTTTGACATCGAGGAGCTGGAGAGCCTGGCTGCGTCCATTCGCGAGCACGGCGTCATCCAGCCTTTGATCGTTTCCCCCGGTAAGAATGGCATTTATGTCCTGATTGCGGGCGAGCGACGTTTGCAGGCATCCCGCAAGGCGGGGCTGAAGACCGTTCCGGTGGTCATCCGCCATGCCACTGACCAGCAGCTTCTCGAGCTGGCGCTGATCGAAAACGTCCAACGCGCGGATCTTAATCCGATCGAGGAAGCTGAGGCCTATCAGCAGCTGGCCAGGGAATTCCGATTGTCGCATGAGACAATCGCCTCGCGCGTCGGGAAGAGCCGGGTGGCCGTGACGAATACCCTGCGCCTCCTGGACGCGTCGGCCGCGGTGAAGCAGGCGCTGGTGGATGGCCGCATTAGTGAAGGGCACGCGCGCGCCCTGCTGGCATTGAGCACCGCCAAGGCCCAGGAGGCCCTGCTGAATCAGATCATCAACCTTGATTTAAGCGTCCGCCAGACGGAGGTGCTGACCAGAAAATATTCCGGGCAGAAGACCGCCACCAAAAAGAAGACCGGTCCAAGCGCCGACGTGAATGATGTCGAGCGCCGCCTGCAATCCAGCCTGGGGACCCGGGTGGCCCTGAAGCACGGCAAGCGCGGCGGCACGGTTACCATTTATTATTACTCCGATGAGGAATTGAATTCACTGCTCGAGAAATTAACCTGAAGTTATTTATTTGGTACAGACGGTGCAATGCACCGCCTCGATGATCCGGAATGAACCTGATTGAAAATGAAAATCCTTTATAACGCCCGTATCCATACCCAGAACCCAGCACAACCTAACGCCACTGCCATAATCATCGACCGCGAATGGATTCTTGCGGTCGGCGGTTCCGAGGAACTTGCCTCGCAATTCCCCCATGCAGAAAAACAGAATATGAACGGGCGCGTGATCCTGCCTGGTCTTACGGATGCCCATCTGCATTTGCAGTATTACTCGCTTGGTCTGCAAAAAATCGACTGCGAAACAGATACGAAAGAGGCATGTCTGCGCCGGGTGCGGGAACGAGTGCAGGCAGCAAAACCAGGGGGGTGGATACTGGGACATGGCTGGAATCAGAATGTATGGGGCACCTGGCCGGCTGCATCTGAGCTGGATGCCATTGCTCCAAACAACCCGGTCTACCTGACGGCCAAATCCCTGCATGCCGCCTGGGCGAACACCAAAGCCCTGCAAATGGCCGGGATCACGAAGCAAACACCCGACCCGCAAAACGGACAGATCCAGCGCGATGCCAGCGGCAATTCGACCGGCATACTGCTCGAAACTGCAATGGAGCTGGTGGGCGATATTCTTCCCCCCCCAACCATTGAAGAGATCGCGAATGCCATGGAAAAAACCCAACCCATTCTCTGGAAAATGGGCCTGACCGGCGTCCATGATTTCGACCGCCGCGAGTCGTTCATGGCATTACAGCAGCTTCATGCCCGGAACAGGCTCAAGCTGCGCGTGCTGAAAAACCTGCCGGTGGAGCTGCTCGACCAGGCCTTTGCACTCGGCCTGCGCGGCGGCTTCGGTGATGACATGCTGCGCATCGGCAACATCAAAGCCTTTATGGATGGTGCCCTCGGCCCACATACCGCAGCCATGTTCCAGCCGTACATCGGCGAGGAGGACAACCGCGGCATCCTCAACATGGATGGCGAGGAGCTCTTCGAGCATGGGCGCAAGGCCGCCCAGGTGGGACTGGCGATGACTGTCCACGCCATCGGCGACCGCGCTAACCATGAAGTACTGGATGCCTACGAGCAGCTGCGCAGGTACGAGGAGGAGAATCATCTTCCGCATCTGCGCCACCGCATCGAGCATGTGCAGATCATCCACCCAGATGACGCACCCCGCCTCGCCAGGCTCAACGTGATTGCCTCCATGCAGCCGATCCATGCCACCTCCGATATGCTGATGGCCGACCGGTTCTGGGGCGAACGCTCCCGCTTCGCCTATGCAATGAAGACCCAGTTGGACTTTGGCGCCCATCTCGCTCTCGGCTCGGACGCGCCGGTCGAATCGCCGAATCCGTTCTTGGGCCTCCACGCCGCCGTCACCCGCAGACGCCCCGACGGTTCCCCCTCCGCCGATGGCTGGTACCCGCAACAAAGACTGACCCTGTCCCAGGCCTGGGAGGGCTACACCCTCGGCCCTGCCTACGCCGCCGGGCTTGAAACCCGCCTGGGCCGCCTCGCCCCGGGTCATCTTGCCGACCTGATCGTGCTGGACTGGGACCCGTTCACCTGTAATCCAGATGAAATGCTCGCAATGGAGTCCTCCGCTACAATGGTCGCAGGAGAATGGGTATATGCTGCCGATGGCATCCCCGTTGAAACATCATGACGATCACCAAACGACTGACGCCTGAAATGCTCGTCCCTCGCATGGGGGAATATCTGGTTCAAAAGGGATTGGTTTCCCAGGAGGGTATTCAAAAGGCGCTCGCCCATCAACAGGACGAAACAGCCCGCGGCAACAGCGTGCTCCTGGGACAGGCGCTGATCGATCTCAATTTGATCGGCCGTGATGACCTGGACCAGGCCGTGACCGAACAAATCATCCAGCTGCGATCAGCCCTGCAGGCATCCAACCGGTCGCTGGAGAGACGGGTCGAGGAGCGCACAGCCGAACTGCAAAAGGCACTCGAGCGCGTTTCTGAGCTCAGCCAGCTTAAGGCCAATTTCATCTCCAACATCTCGCACGAGCTGCGCACGCCCCTAACCCATATCAAGGGATACGTCGAGCTGCTCATCAGCGAATCGCTCGGACCGGTCACCGAGGAACAGCGCCATGCCCTTGCGATCAGCCAGCAATCCACGAACCGGCTTGAAACGCTGATCGAGGACCTTCTCATGGCATCCCTGGGGGCGCGCGGAGAAATGAGCCTGAGACAGGAGGCCGTGGATATCTGCCGGCTGGCAAAACTGGCCGTCAAATCGCATGCAGACGCGGCCCAACGCCGCGGTGTCATCCTGCAGGCAGAGTTGGACGAAACGGTATCCGGGGTGCAGGCTGACTCGCAGAAGATCGCCTGGGTCATCGGGCAGTTGATCGATAACGGGATCAAGTTCACGCCCTCGGGAGGCTGCGTGAAGGCCTGCGTCAAACGCGAAGGAGAGAACCTGGTGATCGTATCTGTGATCGATACCGGGATCGGGATCCCCTCAGACCGGCTGCAGGATATCTATGAGCCATTCTACCAGCTGGACGGCTCCACAACGAGACAATACAACGGGACAGGCCTGGGCCTCGCCCTGGTACGGCAGATTGTCGAGGCACACGGCTCCATGCTCGAAGTACAATCCACGGAAGGGCACGGCTCAACTTTTAAATTCCCCCTGCTGGCCTTATTGGAAGCGAAATAGTCTTATGGATAGTTCCACCCTGGATTCCCTGTATATTCTGACACACATCGCATCCCAGCCTGGAAATATGCGGACTGCCCTCGAGCAGTTCATGGCAGAGCTCCGGAAAAGCTTTGTTTTCGACAACGTAGCAGTTTACATTGTGGATGAAGCGCACAAAAGTCTCGAGGTCCGGTATGCACGGGCCATCGGCAGGGCAAAGACTGCCGAAGCAGATGCTGCCTGGGGCGAGACCTTTGCCAGCCAGGTGGTCAAGAAAGACAGCCTGCTGATCCTGGATCCCAGTCCCATCATTAAAACAGATGACCGCCTGCGCCAGGCCTATCTTCTGGGTCTGCCCATGCATATTGGCCAGGATGCACGGGGAGCCCTGGTCTTCGTCCGCTTTGGAGGGCCGCCCTACGAAACGGAGCATCTTAAGGTGGCCACATATGCAGCTCTCATGCTTTCGACAATCTTCGAGCGTGACCTGTGGAGGGAGACGCATACGGAGCTCAACGATCTTAAACGCCAGATGCAACTGCAGGAGGATTTCGTCAGCACGGTCTCGCATGAGCTGCGGACTCCCCTGGGCTTCATCAAGGGCTACAGCACCAGTCTGCTGCGCGAAGATACCACCTGGGATGCGGAAACGCAGCGAGAATTTCTCATGATCATCGACGAGGAGGCCGACCGCCTGTCGCTGTTGATCGAAAACGTCCTCGAATCTGCCCGGCTGCAGAGCAGGACTCTCCAGCTCCGTTTCCAGCCGATCCGCCTGGATTCGGTCATACGCGATGTGGTGGCCCGGCTCCGCGTCCGTCACAAGGACCTGGATGTCAGCATGCATCTGGTCAGCACGCCGTCCATATACGGGGATGGGGTGCGGCTTGCCCAGGTGATCGAAAACCTCTTCACCAATGCGATCAAGTATGCGCCCGGGGCGCCCATCGTCGTGAGCCTCGAACGGAACGGGGAGAATGTGCTCATTACCTTTACCGACAGGGGCCCGGGCATTGATACGGAATCCCTGCCTCTGATCTTTGACCGTTTCTATCGGGCCCGCAATGAAAAGACCATCACCGGAACGGGCCTCGGACTTTATATTTGCAAACAAATAATCGAGGCACATCGTGGTAAGATTTGGGCAGAATCCACGCCCGGCCAGGGAACCACGTTCTTCATTGAATTGCCGATCAACGCATCGAAGCTAGCGCCGCAACAGTCGAAGGAAGCAGGACCAAATTCATAGCAGCCCTGAACTCTCATGGGGTTGCGGCACAAACGTGAAGGAGAAGACATGGCAAAGCGCATACTTATTGTGGACGACGAGCCTCGCTATCTTCGTTTGCTCGAGGCCAACCTGCGGACCGAAGGCTATGAAGTCATTACCGCCCAGGATGGCATGCAGGCAGTAAGCGTTTTTTCGGACCAGCCCGTCGACCTGGTGCTCATGGATGTGATGATGCCCAAGCTTGATGGCTTCGGTGCCACCCAGCGCATCCGTGAGTTTTCCAGCACGCCGATCATCATTTTGACGGCCAAGGGGGATGAACAGGACCGCGTCCGGGGCCTGGACCTTGGGGCAGACGATTACCTGGTCAAGCCGTTCTCGGCGACCGAGCTTCTGGCGCGAGTCCGCGCCGTCCTGCGGCGGGCCCAGCCTCCCACGGATGTGGGCCAGAACCGCTTCTTCACCCACGATAATTTGAAAATCGACTTTGCCCGGGCGGAGGTCTGGCGCGGAGATACACCCGTCTCCCTCTCGGCGACCGAATATCGCCTGCTGCTGCAGTTTGCCCACCGGATCGGCAAGATCATGACGTCCGAGGAACTGCTGTCAAGCGTGTGGGGACCAGAATACCGCGCCGACAAGGAGATCCTCTGGGTCAGCATTGCCCGCCTGCGCCAGAAACTGGAGGATGACGCCCACAGCCCCAGGCATATCGTGACCCGCTCCGGCCTGGGCTACCTGATGCCACCCATCGAGGAATGACCGCAGTATTGCTTACAAGATTTTATTCTGATGCAAACGTCTCCCATCCCGGGAGGCGTTTTTCATTGTTCCAACCACCTCCACATTTGACAGGGTGCTCACACAGTAAAAAAACGAGATTCCTGGAAGTAAAGCTAGCACTTTGGGATATCCGTGAACCCAAAAGAATTATTGCAATAGAGTAACTTAGGAAACTGAAAGGTGAAACGAGGGCGATTTAGACTAGACTCTGGTAATAATTTTGTCCTGTAAGCAGGGATTCGCCTGTTTTCATTCTTGATCCAGGTTGTTTCAAACCGGGAAAGCCATTCGGGAATCAATTCACCCACAACAGTTAATAAGAGGAATCATGACGATCGAGTATGATGATAAAGGTAAGAGGTTTACAGATATCGTCACCAAAAGGCCGGTGTACGCGACCTTGCAGACGACCAGGCACCTGATGCGCGGCTACATCCACGTGCGGCGGGACCAGCGCATCAAGGACGAGCTTGACCTGGACGACCGATTTATCGCCGTCACCGACGTTAGCATACTGGGGGAGGACGGACAGGTCCTGTATCAGGCGCCCTTCCTGGCCATCAACCGGGCCCAGATCATCTGGGTCCTGCCGGAACAGAAACAGAACGGGGAGAACGCATCCTGATGTCCACGCCGATTGCGTCCAACTTTACCCGTCTTACCTCTGCCGACCTCTTAAAGTTCAAGCGCTATCTGATCGAGAATGTCGGGCGCTCCATGGAGGGCCAGGAGTTGCAGCCCGGGGACCGCAGTGAGTTCATGAAGCAGCGCCTCAACGAGGTCTATGCCCAGGTGAAGGTCAATCTGCCGGAGGATATACGTCAGCAGGTCTTTAAGGACATTCTGGATGAGCTGACCGGTTATGGGCCCATCCAGCCGCTGCTCGACGACCCGGACATCAGCGAAGTCATGGTAAATGGCCCCCGGAAGGTATTCGTCGAGAAAAGCGGCAAGCTGACCCGCAGCCCGATCACCTTCGACGACGACAACCACGTTCTGCGGGTCATCGATCGCATCATCCTGCCCCTCGGCCGGCGTGTCGATGCAGACAGTCCCACCGTCGATGCACGCCTGCCGGACGGCTCGCGCGTCAACGCGGTCATTCCTCCGGTGGCGATCGATGGACCGTCCATTACCATCCGCAAGTTCCGGAGGGACAAGCTGTCGATGGAGCAGTTGATCCAGTTCGGCTCGCTGACGGCGAACATGGGTGAGTTCATCCGGGCCTGCGTGCTGGCCCACCTCAATATCGTCATCTCCGGTGGGACAGGCTCGGGCAAGACCACGCTCCTGAATGTCCTCTCCGGTTTCATCCCGGAAGGAGAGCGGATCGTCACCATTGAAGACGCGGCCGAGCTCCAGCTTCAGCAGGATCACGTCCTGCGGATGGAGACCAAGGTCCCCAACGTGGATGGCAGGGGCGCCGTCACCATCCGTGACCTGGTCCGCAACTCGCTGCGCATGCGCCCAGACCGGATCATCGTCGGCGAGTGCCGCGGCGGCGAGGCGCTCGACATGCTGCAGGCCATGAATACCGGTCACGATGGCTCGCTGACCACCCTGCATGCCAATACGCCCCGTGACGCCCTCTCCCGCCTGGAGACCATGGTCCTGATGGCAGGCATGGACCTGCCTCTGAAGGTGGTCCGCCAGCAAATCTCCTCCGCCGTGGACCTGATCATCCAGCAGAGCCGCCTGAAGGACGGTACCCGGAAAATCACCGCCATCACCGAAGTGGTCGGTATGGAGGGCGATACCGTGGTGCTGACGGATATCTTCAAATTCGAGCAGACGGGTGTGGCCGAAGGAGGCAAGATCCTCGGCGAACTGAAGGCCACCGGCATCCGCCCGGTGTTCAGCCCGCGGCTGGAAGCTGCCGGCTTCAAGCTCAGCGGCGATATCTTCACACCGCCAGCCAAACCGCCAAGACGGGAAAGATAGGTTCCATTGCTTCTGCTATAATCAGAGAGTTGCCATTGCGGTGCTTGTGATGGGTTCTCACGAGTACCGCGCACCTGATTAACTTTAAATTGGAATTGCAACTTGCGAATCCAATTGTTGGGTTAAATTTGATTATTGAGACAAGCGGCAGAGGTTGCATGGATACCAAAACGCAGATCACCATTCGCACAAAAAAACTGGGAGTATTGATCCGTGACGCGCGTCTATCGGCTCGCAGGAGCGTGCAGGAGTGTGCCGAGGCCATCGGCGTCCGGAAGAGCCTGTTCCGCACCTACGAAGAGGGAGTCCATTCCCCTTCCCTGCCTGAGCTGGAGGCCCTGGTTTTTTATCTCGATCTACCGCTCGATCATTTCTGGAGCAAGGAGATCAAGTCTGCCACCGCATCTCCGATCAACAACATCGATCTCCCCAGGCTG
>JBLMZU010000541.1:0-5418 GCA_050258995.1 Bacteroidota bacterium | reverse complement strand
GAACTTTATCCTGGAACCGGAAGGACGCGGCACGGCACCCGCGATTGGCCTGGCCGCACTCCATGTACAGCGGCGCGACCCGCAGGCTATCCTGGCGATCCTGACGGCCGACCACTTCATTTCTGATACGGAGCAATTTTGCAGGGCGTTGACGCTGGCCGAAAAGCTCGCCGACCGTGGCAACCTTGTCACCCTCGGGATCCGGCCAGCCTCTGCCTCGACCGGTTTCGGTTACATCGAGCACGGCTCAGCGCTTGGGGAAAGCGCCGGATTCCATTTCCATACGGTGAAGGCCTTTACAGAAAAACCTCAATTGGACGAGGCCCGGAAAATGGCTGCCAGCGGCAGGTACTCCTGGAACAGCGGCATGTTCATCTTCCAGGCCGGGGGCATGTTGGAGGAGTTCGAGCGCCAGATGCCCGTGTTTTACACCCGGCTGATGGACATCAAAAGCTCCCTGGGCACATCTGAATACGAGACCGTGCTGGAGAGTCATTGGCCGGCGATCGAAAAACAAACCATAGACTATGGCGTGATGGAAGGAGCCAGGCGGGTGGTTGTCATACCCGTCGAGATCGGGTGGACGGATGTGGGCAGCTGGGGAAGCCTGTTCGATTTCCTGCCAGCCGACGCCAGCGAAAACGTCCTGGTGGGGGAGCATTTGGATATCGACACGCAGCGGACCCTGGTATTTGGGAAAAATCGCCTGGTGGCAACGCTTGGCGTCCAGGATCTGATCATCGTGGATACGGAGGATGCGCTGTTGGTTTGCTCGCGAAGTCACGAACAGGAAGTGAAACAAATTGTTGAGAAGCTGCAGGAACTGCAGCAGAGCCGGTTGACTTAAGGCTGTATCGGCCAGAAATGATCACCATTTTGTGTGTAAGGAAGATGTCACAAAAAGAATATGACATTTCCATTATTTGACAAAAATGAAAGTGATTGACAAGCATCGTCAGAATATGTATGATATTCTTGTTGTAAACGATAAGACTCATCAATCTTCGATAAAAATCTCCTCGATGAACACCTACGAGCGTCGTCAATTGCTATTGGAGTTATTAAGAAGACAGCCTGGTCTCCGCGTGCCGGAGATCGCCAGGGCAACGGGGGTTTCTGAAGGCACGGTCCGGAATGATCTCAATGCTTTGGAAGAGGAAGGTTACCTGACACGCATGCATGGTGGTGCCGTTCTGGCAGAGATGTCTCCCCAGTTTGGTTTATCCTTTGGTCAGCGATACCAGGATCACCGGGACGCGAAAATGACGATCGCCCGCCATGTTGCCCGGCTGGTCGAGGATGGAGCGTCACTTTTGCTGGATGCCAGCTCGACGGTGTATTATCTTGCCAACCAGCTGGGGAACCGCAACCGCCTGCGGGTCGTGACGAATGGGATCGATGTCGCCCGCTGCCTGGCGAGGAATTCAACCAATACAGTCGTGTTAATGGGCGGGGTGGTGACCTCCGATGGCTCCTCGGTCACAGGCTCCCTGAGTGAGCATTTGATTCGCGACCTGCATGTCCAGATGGCATTTGTCTCCTGCAGCGGATTAAGTCTGGAGCGAGGACTGACCGATGTCCTCCTGCAGGAAGCGGAGCTCAAGGGAAAGGCAATCGCTTCAGCCCGGGAGGTATTCGCCCTGGTCGATTCCTCCAAGCTGGGCAAGGAGGATCTGACCTCTTTTGCGGGTGTAAACCAGATCTCCCACATTTATACGGATTCCGGCATCAGTGATGAATGGGCGGCGCGTCTGACGTCTGCCGGTTTAGCCTTCACAGTTTGTTCAGAAAATTGAATAGGGTTGCCATGACAAATCCCGCATCTCCTTCTGAGGAACAAAAATTTCTACTCCGCATGGAGGGCATCTATAAATCCTTCCCCGGCGTCCAGGCGCTCAGCGATGCGCGCTTCGACCTTCGCTACGGAGAGGTCCACGCCCTGGTGGGCGAAAATGGGGCGGGAAAATCCACCTTGATGAAAATCCTGGGTGGCATCTACAGCAAGGATGATGGAAGGATTATCCTCGAAGGACAGGAAGTCGTGATCACAAATCCGAGGATGGCGCAGCATCTCGGAATCAGTATCATCCACCAGGAGCTCAACCTGATGCCGCACCTGACCGTTGGACAGAATATCTTCATCGGGCGGGAACCGCGCGCGAAAGTCCCGTTCGTGGTGGATGATAAAACGACCAATGAGAAGGCCCTCCAGTTGTTCGAAATGCTCAACCTGCGCCTTGACCCGAACACCAAAGTATCCGACCTGACGGTCGCGAAACAGCAAATGGTGGAGATCGCCAAGGCGCTTTCGTTTAATGCCAAGATTTTGGTAATGGATGAGCCAACCGCGGCCCTCACCGATGCAGAAATCGATGAGCTCTTCACGGTGATCCGCCAGCTGCGGGGACAGGGCGTGGGCGTCGTTCATATTTCGCACCGTCTCGAAGAGCTCAAGCAGATCTCAGACCGGGTGACCGTGATGCGGGATGGCAAGTACATCGATACGCTGAAGACCAGTGAGGCAAGCATCGACAAGATCATCAGTCTGATGGTGGGACGTACGATCTATGAGTCGGTGCCTGAAATTCCTGAAAAGCAGGATCAGGAAGTGGTGCTCGAGGTCCGCAATCTCAACCGGGGCCGGGTGCTGCGGGATGTCAGCTTTGTTCTGAAAAAAGGGGAAATTCTGGGCTTTGCCGGGTTGATCGGTGCCGGGCGTACCGAAGCGGCCCGGGCCATTTTTGGCGCGGATACCCGCGAGTCGGGTGAGATTTACATCAAGGGCAAGCAGGTGAATATCAAAAGTCCCGGAGACGCTGTCAGTCACGGCATTGGCTATCTCTCCGAGGATCGCAAGCGCTATGGCCTGGCCCTGGCCATGGACGTCAAGGAAAACGTTGCTCTGGCTGCCATGAAGAAATTCCTGAAAATGCTGGGCTGGATGGACTTCAAAAAGACGGTGGAGCGCGGCAATGAAATGACCAAGGCTCTCAACATCAAGACCCCCAGTTTGGAACAAAAGGTCAAATTCCTGTCCGGGGGGAACCAGCAGAAGGTTGTAATCGGCAAATGGCTGACCGCCGATACGGATATTTTGATCTTTGACGAGCCGACCCGCGGCATCGACGTGGGTGCAAAGAGCGAGATTTACCGGCTGTTGAATGACCTGGCTCATCAAGGCAAGGCGATCATCATGATCTCTTCAGAGCTCCCTGAAATCTTACGCATGAGCCATCGGGTGGTGGTGATGTGCGAGGGACGCGTGACCGGTGTGTTGAACGCCAGCGAAGCCACCCAGGAAAGCATCATGAAATATGCCACGATGCGCAGCGACGTGATTTTGGCCAGCGCACAGGAGAAGGAACCTTCATTATGACGACCCAAACTGTAAAGACTGAAAGAAAAGGTACAAAATCCCTGTTCCGTTCAGATGCCATGCAGCGGGTGATGGCCTTCGGGGCTTTGATCCTGTTGGCCATAGGCTTTTCACTCGCTTCACCATACTTCCGCACCTTTGAAAACTTTGTCGGCATCCTACTGGCAACGGCCGTCAACGGTGTGCTGGCGCTGGGGGTAACCTTTGTCATTATCACAGGCGGAATCGATCTTTCTGTTGGCACAGTCATGACCTTCTCCGCCGTCATGACCGGCGTTTTTATTACCAACTGGCATATGCCTGTTCCCATTGGCATCCTGGCCGGTCTGCTGGCTGGAACGCTGGCTGGATTCATAAACGGTAACGTGATTTCACGCATGAAAATCCCGCCTTTCATTGCGACCCTGGGCATGTTGTACATTATGAAGGGTCTTTCGCTTGTGATTTCACAGCTAAAACCGATTTACTTTAATGATACGCCCATATTTCGAGAAATGGCGATGGGCTCCATCCTGGGAAGGATTATTCCCGGGTTTGAAGTGCCTAACGCCGTGTTAATTATGTTTGGCGCAGCCATTGTTGCCAGTCTGATTTTGACACGTACCATTCTTGGACGGTATACCTTTGCCCTGGGGAGTAATGAAGAAGCCACCCGTCTCTCAGGCGTCAATGTGGCGGGATGGAAGACTGCCGTCTATACCCTGTGCGGCTTTTTTGCCGGGATGGCAGGTGTACTGATCGCTTCCCGCCTGAACTCTGCTCAACCTGCCCTGGGTTCCGGATACGAGCTGGACGCGATTGCCGCCGTGGTGATCGGAGGTACATCCCTCAGTGGAGGGGAAGGCTCCATCCTCGGAACGATCATTGGCGCATTCATTATCAGCACACTTACGAATGGCCTGCGCATCCTTTCGGTTCCCCAGGAATGGCAGTTGGTGGTAACAGGTACGATCGTCATCCTGGCAGTTTTCCTCGATATTCTCCGCCGGCGTCGCTAGGATTTGGAAGCGGCCAATATTTCAGCTGAAAAGGAGGTCCAAACTATCAACAAAGCAACAAGCATCATTGTGGCAACCAATCATGTCGAACGTTCGAATCAAAACTATCTAAACGAGGAGATTGAATGAACACCAAAAAATTGTATGTCGTACTGAGCGCTGTCCTGCTGGTGGCATTGCTCGCAAGCTGCGCCCCCCAGGCTGCCGCCACCCAGGCTCCTGCAGCCTCCTCCGGCGCAAAGCCGTATATTCCCGTGATTTCCAAGGGTTTCCAGCACCAGTTCTGGCAGGCAGTGAAGCAGGGTTCCGAGCAGGCTGCCAAGGATCTGAATGTGGACATCACCTTTGAAGGTCCCGAATCCGAGGCGATGGTGGACAAGCAGGTGGAGATGTTCCAGACTGCTTTGGATAAGAAACCCGCCGCCATTTGTCTCGCGGCCGTCGACTCCAAGGCCTTCCAGCCCCTGCTGGAAAAGGCCAAAGCCGCTGGCATCCCCGTGGTTGGTTTTGACTCCGGTGTAGATAGCGACATCCCGGTGACCACTGCCGCCACTGACAACGTTGCCGCAGCTGCCATGGCTGCCGATAAAATGGCCGAACTGATCGGCAATTCCGGCGAAGTGGCGATCATCGCCCACGACCAGACCAGCCGCACCGGCATCGACCGTGTCAAGGGCTTCACCGACGAGATCAAGAGCAAGTATCCGAACGTCACGCTCGTCGACACCCAGTACGGTGGTGGTGATCAGCTCAAGTCCACCGACCTGGCCAAGGCGATCATCCAGGCCCACCCGAACCTGAAGGGCTTCTTCGGCGCGAACGAAGGCTCGATCATCGGCGTGCTGAATGCCGTCAAGGAATTGGGCATGGAAGGCAAGATCGTGGTCATCGGCTACGACTCCGGCCAGCAGCAGATCGATGCCATCACCGCCGGCACCGAAGCAGGCGCGATCACGCAGAACCCGATCGGCATCGGTTACAAGTGCGTGGAAGCTGCCCTCAAGGCATCCAAGGGCGAGACCCTTCCCAAGACCATCGACACTG
>JBLMZU010000540.1:0-6031 GCA_050258995.1 Bacteroidota bacterium | reverse complement strand
GGCGATGGGGGTTAAAAACGATGTGGCGGCTTACTTCCGCGGGTCGTTTATCGAAAGCGGCGCCCTGACCCGCGTGGCCATGTTCCTCAACCTGGCGGATGATCCCCCGGTTGAGCGTATCGTCACCCCACGCGCTGCCCTGACGCTGGCAGAATATCTGGCCTATGAGCGCGACATGCATGTGCTGGTGGTGCTCACCGATATGACCAATTACGGCGAGGCCCTGCGCCAGATCTCAAACATCCGCGGTGAGGTTCCCAGCCGAAAAGGCTATCCTGGTTATTTATACAGTGATCTTGCTTCCCTGTATGAACGCACAGGCCGTATCCGCACGAGCAAGGGATCGATTACACAGATCCCGATCTTAACAATGCCAAACGATGACATCACTCACCCAATGCCGGATCTGACCGGTTACATCACCGAAGGTCAGATCGTGCTGGGACGTGAGCTCTCCTTTGCAGGCGTCTATCCGCCGGTGACCGTTCTGCCAAGTCTTTCGCGTTTGATGAAAGATGGGATCGGCAAAGGCCGGACGCGTGAAGACCATCCCCGCTGGGGTGCGCAGCTCTATGCGGCCTATGCCCACACGCAGGATGTGCGCGCGCTTGCCTCCGTCATCGGAGAAGAGGAATTAACCGAGGCCGATCAACGGTATTTGAAGTTTGGGCGTGCCTTCGAGCAGGAATTTGTCCGGCAGGGCTTCAACGAAAACCGGACGATCGAGCGGACCCTCGAGATCGGCTGGAAACTTCTCTCCATGCTGCCAAAGTCAGAATTGACCCGCGTGACATTGGAAGAGATCAACACCTACTATAAAGGCGAAGATGCCACAGATTAGTGTTGCCCCCACCCGTACCAACCTGATCCGCCTCAAGAAGGAACTGCGCTTTGCAAAGGAAGGGTACGAGATCCTCGATCGCAAGCGCGAAGCCCTGACGGGCGAGCTGGTCCGTGTGGCCAAGGAGGCCGACCAGGTCCAGAAGGAAGTGTGGGCTCTCCTGGAGACCGCCTATGGGGCGATCGACAAGGCCCGCCTGGTGATGGGCAGCGACCACGTCGAATGGGCAGCCCTGGCGGCCAGCAAGACCGTGGACGTCCACCTCAAGCTGCGCGGCATCATGGGCGTGGCGATCCCGGTGATCGAGGCAACGGGAGAGCTTCCCAAGCTGCTCTACAGCCCGGGTGACACGGCTGCCGTCCTGGATGAAGCCAGCATTGCGTTTCGCGACGTGCTGATGCGTATCTCCCAGCTCGCCATGCTGACCGCCACCGTCTACCGGCTGGCGAATGAGCTGCGCAAGACCCAGCGGCGCGTGAACGCCCTCCAGCATATCTTTATTCCCCAATACCAGGATACGATTGCATTTATTGTCAGCTCCCTGGAGGAACGCGAACGCGAGGAGACCTTCCGCCTGAAGTGGCTCAAGACGAAGCTTACCAAGCCTGTCATGAAAATTCATCACTATGAGCTTGGACAGGGTGATTTCGGCGGCTGATGGTGGCAAAATCTGCCAGCTGATTTATAATGCACGCAAAGTTCTACGAAGCATATATCTAAGCACGAGGAGGAGTTCCTATGCAGATCGGCATTCTGGGTTCGGGAGTTACTGGACAAACCATTGGTTCCAGATTAATCCATCTTGGTCATGAAGTGATGCTCGGATCGCGCCAGGAGGCCAATCCAAAACTGGTCGTCTGGGCCAAGGAAGAGGCCAGCCAGCATGCCTTATATGGCACCTTTCGGGACGCAGCAAAATTTGGTGAGATCATCTTTAACTGTACCAAGGGTTCGGCCTCCATCGATGCTCTGATGGCTGCGGGTGCCGAGAATTTGAAAGGAAAGATCCTGATCGATACTGCGAACCCTTATGATATCGATCCGAATGATATCTGGTCGCTCACCATTTGTAACGATGACTCTCTGGGTGAGGAGATCCAGCGGCTTTTTCCCGAAACAAGGGTTGTCAAAACCCTCAATACCCTGAATGCAAATGTCATGGTGGACCCGGATAAGCTCCAGGAAAGAACCAGCGTCTTCGTCAGTGGAGACGACATTGAGGCCAAGTCAACCGTGGTGCGCATCCTGAAGGAGTGGTTTGGCTGGAAGGATGTCATCGACCTGGGCGGCATCATCACGTCGCGCAGCGTGGAAATGTATATCCTGCTCTGGCACAGCCTGAGGAGCGTGGTACCCTCTCCGAGGTTCAATATCAAGGTCGTCACTTCATAAATTTGGATATCAAATCGAAAAGCGGAGGCGCACCAGGCCTCCGCTTTTTTGTTTGTTCCGTCTCTTCTACTTCTTCTTGTGATTCTCGTGGTTCGCTTCGCGCGGCTCCACCATTCCCCAGCGTGAGGCGCCGAGATACAGGATCTCCAGGACCAGATCCTCATAGCGGATCCCCTCGGCCTTGCTCTGCAGGCACAGGTCACTGTAATCGGGGGTCAGGCCGGGCAGCGTATTGATCTCCATCAGGCGCGGGTTGCCCTGCGCGTCCAGGCGGATGTCGGTGCGGGAGACGTCCAGGGTGTTCAGCAGAAAGTGAGCCCGCAGCGCAAAATATTTCAATTTCTTTTCAAGGTCCGGCTCGATATTTGCCGGGCAGAAATATCCCGGCGCGCCCTCCTCGCCCACCTCCTTGGACTTGGCCTCCTGGCTGTATACCAGCGGCGTGACCGAGCGGGTCATATCCAGCTCGAGGACAGGGAAGCGGTGAAAGCCATCCTTCTCGTACCACTCCGGGTGGCGGGAATACAGCTTGGCATCGGCCCGGCCCAGGATGCCTACGGTGAACTCACGCCCCGGCAGGAAGGTCTCCACGAGGGCGGGCTGCTGGTAGGTGTTGATAATGTATTCCGCCCGTTCGCGCAGTTCCTTTTCGTTGTTGACGATGGCGTTCGTGTCCACGCCCATGCCGGTCCCTTCCCGGGCAGGCTTGACGAACAGGGGGAATTCCAACTCGGAACGCAGGGGCTCGTCTCCCACGTGGAACTCCTGGAAGGGGGCAACAGGCAGCCGCCGGTCGCGCCAGATGCGCTTGGTCAGCGTCTTGTCGAGCGAGATGCCGTTGGTCAGGACGCGAGAGCCGGTGTATGGGATTTTCATCATTTCCAGCAGAGCCGGGACCTGGGCCTCGCGGGCGTCCCCCCCTAAGCCCTCGGCAATGTTGAAGCAGATGTCGGGTTTTTCCTCCCGCAAGGCAAACGGCAGATCCTCATCCGCCTGGATGAAGACGGTATGGTGACCGTCCGTTTCGATGGCGGCGCGCAGCGCGTCGATGGTTTCGATGTGGTCATAGTCTGCGAATGCGTCCGGCGGAACTCCCTCCGGTTTGGGCTTTGACTCATCCTTGATGTTCGCGAGAACAGCAACTTTCCAATACCGCTTCTTGCGACGACTGGGGGGCTTTTCTTCTCCGTGGGAAAGCATCTTTACTCCTGGTTAGGCAAAAATTCTGGGTTACACAGTGCCTTACAAATTCCTGCACGCAGGTATTTCTTTAACGAAACAAGCGGTAGTATATTACAAGCCGTACACTTGACAAGGGGAATCAGCACCAAATCCGTAATGAATAACGGATGATTGGAGGTGGAGGGCAGTACAGCGGTCCGGTCGCCGGTTGAGATGGATTGCCGGCCCATCTGCAGGCTTTAAAATTACATTTATACGGTTTATAAAGCACCTGGTAACTAGACAATGAAGGTTCTTTCAGGTATCATTGGCCCGATTGTGCGCCCCCTCACGAAGGTGTTTCCGGCGTGCTGGTAGGGTAAAATGAATGAAAATGTCGAATATGCCCGGATAAAATTGTTATCCGGGTTCTTGTACGTAATATGAATTTCGCATGGAGGATTCATGACAGATCTGATCAAGCAAATCACGGGCGATTTGCAGAAGCAAATTGAGGGATTTGAACCAGAACTCAATATCAGTGACATCGGTACAGTGGTGGAGGCAGGCGATGGAATTGCTCAGGTTGAGGGCCTGGCCAACGTAAGAGCGCAGGAATTGGTACAGTTTGCCAATGGGGTGATGGGAACGGCATTCAACCTCGAAAAGAATCGGGTCGGCGTGATCATCATGGGCGATTACGGGGAGATCGTCGAGGGCATGACCGTGCGCGGCACCGGGCGCATCGCTTCGGTCCCGATCGGGGATGCGATGATCGGGCGCGTGGTCAACGCACTGGGTGTGCCCATTGATGGCAAGGGACCCATTGCGACCACCGGTTTCCGCCCCATCGAGCGCATCGCTCCGGGCGTGGTCCAGCGCCAGGACGTGGATACTCCGGTGCAGACCGGCATCAAGTCCATTGACGCAATGATCCCGGTCGGGCGCGGCCAGCGTGAGCTCATCATTGGCGACCGCCAGACTGGCAAGACGGCCATTGCCATCGATACCATCATCAATCAAAAGGGCAAGGATCTGATCTGCATCTACGTGGCGATCGGCCAGAAAAAAGCCGCCATCGCCCGCACGGTCGGCATCCTGGAGCGCAACGGTGCGATGGAGCATACCATTATCGTTGTCGCAGCCGCAGACGAATCCGCAGCGCTCCAGTATATTGCACCCTACTCCGGTTGTGCCATCGGCGAGGAATTCCTTGAGACAGGCCGCGACGCGCTGATCATCTATGATGACCTCTCCAAACACGCCTGGGCCTACCGCCAGGTCTCTCTCCTGCTGCGCCGCCCGCCCGGACGGGAAGCCTATCCCGGCGACGTGTTCTATCTTCACTCACGCCTCCTCGAGCGCGCCGTGCGCCTCGCCAACAAGTACGTGATCGTCAAAAAGGATTTCCCCGAAGCGCTTGCATCCGAACAGGATGCGGTGAACGGAAAAGCATACGGCGGTCCCATCGGCAAGGACGAAGCCGAACACGAACGGAAAGCTCTCGAAAACGCAGATGACTATAAGCTGGTAAAAGTAAAAGGTACGGGCGGCTCTCTGACGGCCCTGCCGATCATCGAAACCCTGCTTGGCGACGTATCTGCTTATGTGCCCACCAATGTGATCTCGATCACCGACGGGCAGATCTACCTGGAGACCAACCTCTTCAATGCCGGCATCCGCCCGGCGGTGAACGTCGGCATCTCCGTCTCCCGCGTGGGAGGCGATGCACAGACGAAGGCCATGAAACAGGTGGCAGGACGCCTGCGCTTGGATATGGCCTCCTATCGCGAGCTGGCTGCATTTGCCTTGATGGCATCCGATCTTGATAAAGCCACCCAACAGCAGCTTGGACGAGGCCAGCGCATGCAGGAGATCCTCAAACAGCCGCAGTATTCCCCCATGTCCCTGTCGGACCAGGTCGTGATCCTCTTTGCAGGCACGAACGGTTATGCAGACCAGGTGTCACTTGCCAATATGGCACAATGGCAGACCGACCTTCTGCGGTTCATGGAAACCTCCTTCCCTGAAGTGGGCCGGGATATTACCGAAAAGAAGATGATCACCGACGCCAACCGCCAGAACATGGTCAAGGCGCTCGATGCCTTCACGCATTCCTGGCAGGCATAGAACATGGCATCTGCGCGTGAGATGCGGCTTCGCATCAAAAGTGTAAAAAATATCTCCCAGGTGACGCGCGCACTGGAAGCGGTGAGCGCGGCCAAAGTGCGCAAAGCCATCCAGGCCCTGACGGCCACACGGTCGTACGCAACCAAGGCCTGGCAGGTGGTGCAGCACATCACCAACCAGCCGGGCGGCGTGACGCTTCACCCGCTGTTGACGCCGCGTTCCAATCCCCAGAATGCGCTGGTGATTGTGATCACTGCCGACCGCGGCCTGGCCGGCGCGTACAATACCAATATCATACGTTATGTTTTGCAGCGGTTCGATAAGTACCATCTCCCTGTAAAGTACATTACGGTGGGACGCAAGGGACGCGACCTGCTCTACCGGCTTCGCAAGCCGGTCCTGGCGGATTTCAGCAACCTTCCGTCTGCACCGAAGTTTAGCTCCCTCTCCGCCATCGGAAGGCTGGTGGTGGACGATTTCATCCGGGGCGAGACCGACGAAGTCTTC
>JBLMZU010000539.1:0-8495 GCA_050258995.1 Bacteroidota bacterium | reverse complement strand
CGGAAGTTGGATTGAGGGGGATTGCGTTTACATGGCATAACAACCCTTTGAGACGGGATGCAAGTTTTCGCGCGACTTCAGGGGTGTCATTGACCCCGTAGATCAGCGCCCACTCAAATGTGACCCGCCTTCCTGTCTGCGCGACGTAGTAACGACAGGCTTCGATTACATCGTCGATCTTATAGCGTTTGTTGACGGGCATAATGGCGAGACGCTCCTCATCGTCGGCCGCGTGAAGCGAGATGGCCAGGTTGACCTGGCGCTTCTCGTCCGCGAAACGGCGGATTTGCGGGACCAGGCCCACGGTCGAGATGGTGAAGCGGCGGGCGCCGAAGTTGAATCCATCCGGGTCGTTGAGGCGGTCGATCGCTGCCATCGTATTGCCGTAGTTGTGAAACGGTTCTCCCATCCCCATCAGGACGATATTCGTGACCGATTCGTTCACCTCTTTCAACATTTGGGCATAGTACATAACCTGGGCGACGATCTCGCCGCTGGTCAAATGACGCTTGAAACCCATCTGCCCCGTGGCGCAGAAAACACAGCCCATGGCGCAGCCCGCCTGGGTGGAGATGCACAATGTGCGCCGGTTCTTTGCCCCTCGCCCGGTGGGGGAGGCGGTGATCTGTGGGTTATCCGCCGGGTCGCCATAGCGCATCAGGACCGCCTCGATCAGGTTTCCATCGGGCAGCTCGAAGAGCGTTTTGCGCGTAAAACCATCCGACGAATCGAGGTAGGTTCGGACCTTAAAGGGAAGGAATGTAAAATGCTCTGCGAATTTCTCGCGCAGGGATTTCGGCAAACTGGTGAACTGATCGGGGGAGGTATAGAGATGTTGGTACAGCCCCTGCCAGATTTGCCCCGCTCGATATGCCGGTTCGTTCCAGCTGTTCAGGATGCCGGTAATTTCGTCTACATCCAAGTCATAAATCAACATAGATCAATCAATCTCATTCCTGCTTTCCAATCAGCTCTGTCAGGTTGCTGGCAATGATGTCGATGTTTGGATGCCATTGGTTTGCCTGTTCCAGGGTCGAAACACCCGACAATACCAGCGCCGTCGGGCAGCCGACCGCCTGGCCGCCGGCGATATCGGTTTCGATGCGGTCGCCCACGACCAGGGTTTCGCCTATTCCGGTGCCAAGTTTCTGCAGGGCCAGCTCCATTAAAAATGGAAACGGCTTGCCTGCCACAATGGGCTCTACCCCTGTCGCCGTCACAACCACCGAATACCAGGCGCCTGCACCGGGGATTTCCCCCCGCGGGGTCGGGAAAGTCTTATCGGGATTTGTTGCGTAAAAGGGGATGCCTCTCCGTACAAGGTAGGTGGCCTCGCTCATCTTCTGGAAGTTGATCTCCGTATCGATCCCCATGACGACCGCTTCTGCCGACGGCGCGTTTTCCACGGAAAGGATCTCATACCCATTCTCTTCCAGGGCCTTGCGAACCCCATCGCCGCCGATCATGAAGATCCTGCTGCCGCGGGGAAATTTTCGAGTCAAAGCATAGGACAATGCCTGGGCAGACGTGATCACCTGCCAGGGTTCCACCTGCACACCGTAGCCCCGTAGCCGTTCCACATACTGCTCGGATGTCCTCGTTCCATTATTGGTAGCAAAGACAAACTTTAGTCCGCGCTCACGGACGCGGCGGAAGAGGGAAGCAAGGTCACCCAGAGGCGCTTCGCCGCGCCAGATGACGCCATCCATGTCAAGGATGAGGGATTTGATGAAGGGAGGGATCATTTTTCGTATTTCTCTACCAGATATTTCAGCACAGGGCGGTCGATCCAGAGTGCGTTTGGATCCGCCCGTTCTTCAAAATTTTCATTTCCAATGAATTCATTAAAGGCACGGAGGAAGTCATTTTCCTTCTCCAGGTAGCCTTGTTGCTTAAGGATTGCAGTGAGGTGGGCTAAAACTCTACCTTTTATCGGGAGACGATCCGTTTCGGAACTTTTGCCAAAATACAGCTCATGCATCTTCAGCAGCTCGCCCAGCCGTGGAACCGGATTCTCATGGTCGTCCACGCGGTAATCGATCCAACGGTCCAGGTAACCGCCGTAGCCACTATGCGGCTTGACCACGTAAATGGCCGCAGACTGGCGTCCCCGCCTGTCGCCACCTGCCCGGTCACCGGCCAGGAGCGCAGCAAGTAATCGAGATGGGAGATTTCCCTTTGCCTTCCGAAAAGCCTTTTCCATAGCCGGGACCACTTTCCCACTTGCCAGGATGTTTCCCTGTATGGCATAGCCCGGGCCGGAGACACCGCCTGCCCAGGCGAAGCATCCGCTTCCGGTGAAGGTTGCCGAACGACCTTTGCCGTCCACCAGGCCAACTTGGCGCGATTCCCGGTCAGGATCATGCTTCAATAATTCTTCCAGGGCCTTTTTTGCCGGGAGTCCGGCGGACATCAGATCCAATCCTCGAGGACCGAAGGATGTATTGGCAAAGGACTGGGTGGCGACCGCCCCTGCATCGCTCCTCGCAAACGGGACAACTGCACCTACAGCAGGAAACTTTGAGGCGACCGCGACGCCCCAGGCCTGCTCCTCCAGGTCACAGGCAACGATCGAAAAAGTCATGGTGGAATTCCCTTCGCGAGAGACGATTATACCTTTAACACAGGTACAAATGAAAAAGCCCGCCGACCATGTCAACGGGCTTCAGCCTGCAGAAAAAGAATTAGCTGTTAATCTTCTCAGGCGCTTCGAGCACCTGGTCCACCAGGCCGTATTCGACCGCGCCCTTGGCTTCGAGGTAGTAATCGCGATCGCTGTCGCGCTCGATCACTTCCAGCGGCTGGCCGGTGTGCTTGGCCATGATGCCCAGCAGCAACGCCTTCAGGCGCAGGATCTGCTTGGCCTGGATCTCGATGTCGGTCGCCTGTCCCTGTGCGCCACCAAGGGGCTGGTGCATGTGGATGGTGGCATTCGGCAGGGCATAGCGGCGGCCCTTCGTACCGGCCGTCAGCAGGACGGTTCCAAACGAAGCGGTCACGCCTACAGCCACGGTACTGATCGGGTTGGAGATCATTTGCATCGTGTCGTAGATGGCCAGGCCTGCATAGATCACACCGCCGGGCGAGTTGATATACATCTGGATCTCGCGTTCGGGATCCTCATGGTTCAGGAAAAGAAGCTGGGCGACGATCAGGTTGGCGACCTGGTCGTCAATCGGTGTACCGAGGAAGATGATGCGCTCCTTGAGGAGCAACGAGTAAATATCATAGGCGCGCTCACCGCGGCCGGAAGACTCAATTACCATTGGGATGACACTGTTGAAATTGGGGATCATCTTATCTCCTTTATGTTTTGCCTATCATACCTGTTCCGCGTTGGAATTTTGTTAAAAGTTTATCAGGATTTGCCATAGGTTTCACGTGATGATTTTGATACGGCACCCTGTAAAACAAACCTTGCGAAGAGCAGCCTTCGCAAGGTTTTACAAATTCCTACTCGGTTTTCTCTTCCGCTTCGCCTTCAGCCGGTTCCGGTTCTGCAGGGGCGGACGTTTCCTCGTCGGCAACGGATTCAGAGACGATCTCTTCTCCGGTGGCGGCTTCCGGCGTCACTTCTTCAGGCGGTTTGTACTCACCGGTGGCGATGGACTTCAGAACGTCCAGGGCCTTGCGGGTGAGCACCCGGTTGGCCGACTCCATGGCGACGGCCTGGGCGACGCGCTGCTGTCCCTGGCGGCCACCGCGGACCTTGTTCAGGTCCACACCCTGCATGGTCAGTGCAGAGAGCGTCTGGTTGAACTCGGCGTCCAACGCTTCATTGTCTACCTGGATATTCTCCCTGCGGACCACTTCGTCCAGGATCAGGGACCGCTCGAAGCGCTTCTTGGCAACGGGCATGGCTTCCTCTTCCAGGAACTTCTCACGGGTGGTCTCGCGCAGCTTGAAATACGTTTCCAGGTCCATGTTCTGCTGGGAAAGACGCTGGCTCAGGTCCTCCAGCACATGCTCCGCTTCGTGTTCGAGGGAATGCTGATGATACTTCAGGGTTGCGCCTTCCTTGATCTTTTCGATCAGGTCGACGAAGTACTTGTCATCGTAATCGGCCTTGGAACGGGTCTCCACGTCCTTTTGAACCGCATCGCGCAGTTCTGCCAGGGTTTCTCCGGCACCGACCGTCTTGGCGAACTCATCGTCCAGCTCAGGCAGGCTCACCGCACGGACGGTCTTGGCCGTGAGCTCCATTTCCGTTTCCTTGCCGCGCAGCTCCTCGACGTCCCAGTCTTCGGGGAAGGTATGCTTGACCGTCTTGGTGTCACCGGGTTTCAGCCCGACCAGCTCCTTCGCAAAACCATTGTACGGCCACTCGGTATCCCGCTCCTCCTTGCGGATGAAGGCGGCAAACCCCGGGCGGTTCAGCTCAGGGGTCTCAGACTTGACGTCGACGAGAACGTAATCGCCCTCCTGGGCTTCCCGCTCGACGTTTTCGGTCGTGGCATACATCTGGCGCAGATCTTCAATGGCTTTATCGATTTCGCTCTCATCGGGAGCGCTCCACTCGTAGGGCATGCGGACCGCGTGGTAATCGCCCAGGTCCACTTCCGGAGCCAGGGGGACGCGGAAGGTGAACTTCGGCGGCTCGAGCGAGTCGACCGATTCCAGGGAGCCGGCCGCGCCCGGGTTGACATCCGCTTCCTGGAGGATGTTCGAGTACTCGGCGTCGACCAGGTAATCGATCGCCTGCTCCATGACTGCCTGCTCGCCGTAGGTGCGAACAATCATGTCATAGGGCGCCTTGCCGGGCCGGAAACCAGGGATCTTGCCGCGTTCCGAGATCTTGCGCGCAGCTTTCCGCTTGTACTTATCCATCAATTCCGGATCAATTTCAACCACCAGCTTCGCTTCGTGGTTTTCTTCAATGGTCTTTTCGATTTTCAATTTGTTCTCCATGGTAACCCCCTCTCCCTTTGGAAGAGGGTTAGGGTGAGGTGTATGGGGACGGAGGGAATCGAACCCTCACGCCTCTCGGCACATGATCCTAAGTCATGCCTGTCTGCCAATTCCAGCACGTCCCCGGAATAGCATAGATTTCGAGTATCTATAAACCCAAATGCAGTTGATTAAGTGCCTGCCGATTATATCAAAATTAACAAAAAATCACGATGAATTGAAGGATGTGGAAAAATATTTGGCAGGGCAGGCTTAAGCGGCCTGGCAAAGAACGGTACTCCAGTGCTCATACATAGATGGCTGCAAGGCGAACCCCGCTACTCATTCCCGTGCGTCCCCGATGTTTCGCCAGCTTCAGTTTTAAGTGGACTGTCTTTTCATTGGTATAATCACCGACTTGGTGGCTAAAATCTGGCAGGCTTCAACTCGCTCTGCACAAGCCGCGCACGTGAACCTTGCTATCTGGAGATTCTCTTGAGCCGTGTGATCAACCCTGAATCCGCAGGAAAAGACCGGACCCGATTAACGAAAGCCGTTGTACTTGCCATACGGGAATTGGCAAAGCAGCAGGATGTGACAGATGAGACCAAGGACCTGGCGGCCTTTATTTCCATCGCCTTGAAAACGATATCCGAGGGAATTGATGTCTCAGTGCTGGCCTGGGAAAAGCGCGGCTACTGGGTCAAGGCAGACCGTTTCCGTATGGAATGGATGTGGACGGGTCAATATGCCGACAAGATCAAGGTCGCGATCTTTACCAATGACTGGGGGACGATTGCCATGACCATACCGCAGATCGCCCAGAAACTGAGCAAGGTGGAAGTCGCAACCAACCATAGGCTGGGAAGGCCCTGGGTGGGCTCTTTCAAACAATTGACAGGTGGACAGTAAGTCACTCCTCTAGCCAGGACGGGTGATTAGAAAAGCAGACTGCCATTGGAATTTAGACAGGGCCACACAGTTATTCGTACTGCAGCGCTTCGATGATCCGAACCCGGGCCGCCCGCAGCGCCGGAGAAATGGCCGCCAGCTGCGAGACAAGGAGTGCCACCACGAAACTGACTGCAATACTTGCCGGGGGAAGGGTGAATTTCAGCTCGTATCCGGACATCGTGGTCATTCCAATAAATAAGATTCGGGCAAGGATTACCCCGGTTGCCAGACCCAGCATGCCGCCGATGATCCCCATCAAAGCTGCCTCTGCGAGTACCATGCGCAAAACCTGCCCACGGGTGGTGCCCACAGCACGGAGCATGCCGATTTCCCGGGTCCGCTCGATGACGCTCATGGTCAGGGTGTTGATCACGCCCAGGGAGCCCACCACAATCGAAATCAAAGCCATCACGTCGAACATGCTAAAGGCCTGGCCCATCAATGTGTTAACCTGTCTCCGAATTGCCTCATTGGAGATCAGATTCAGATGAAACTTTTTTCCGTACTGGCTTTCGATGAGGCTCTGTACGTTTTGCACCGATTGGCCATCCCTGACTTTGACAAGGAAAAGACTTGGGTCTCGTAGGTTAAAGAGCTTGCGCATCGAGTCCCAATTCCCCTGGATCACCAGTCCCTGATTATAAAAATCGACGACCACACCCACGACCTGGAACGGAATCTCTCCCCTGTCTGTCCTGATGCTGATCACATCGCCTGGGACAAGATCATATTTTTCGGCCAGCACACTTGATACAAATATGGTTTGACCTTCCTTCAGGCGCCGGGTGGCCTCCTGCGGATTCTCCTGCGAGCCGCTGAACACAAAGTCGGTTACACGCGTGTAGGCGTCTACATCGAGCGCCATAAACGTCACAGGCACCATTTCTCCAGAGCCGGATTTCCATTCCACAGGAAAATAACGTATCGGCGCCACGGCGTAGACTCCTTCCATCGCCTGAAGGCGCCTGCCCATATCATCGCGCAGGCGTCCCTTTGCCGTGACGTAGATATCGCCGCCTAGATAGGCGTTGATCCACGTTCGAAGATCCCCTGAAAACGACTCTGTCATGCCGCGGACCATGATCACCATTGCCACGCCCACCATCAGGGCAGCCACGGTCAATGTCGTGCGCAGCCGCGAGCGCTGTACGTTTCGGCTACCAAGACTGCCGCCCGGTCCGTAGACCCACTTCAGTACCGGCCGGCAGAAGCGCTCCCATGCCCCGACTGAAACCGGGATGAGGAGTGTTGCACCGGTGAACAGGCCGAACACGGTCATGCTCCCCAGCCGGAACTGTACATCGTATGGAAAGGGATTCGCAACCAACAGGACAATCGAGCCGGCCAGCAAAAACACACCGATGATCCATCCCTTCCGGATGAGCCAGCCCTCTCTTGCCCTGCCACGCACGCGCAAGGCTTCCAGCGGCGAGATGCGCCCGGCCTGAAATGCCGGCAGCAGAGCAGCCAGAAATGTTACACCAATCCCCAGCATCAGGCTCAGAAGGATATCCGCTGAGGACACCTGGATCATTCCAATGTCCTGGTTCAGCACCATCTCCATCATGCGGGTCAGACCGGTGGCGAGCAGAATACCGATCCCCACGCCCAGGAGGGAGCCGATCAAACCCAGCAGGGCAGCCTCCAGCAGGACTTGCACGGTAACCTGGCGGCGGGTCATACCGATCGTGCGCAGCATGCCAAACTCACGCGTCCGCTCGACCACCGTCATGGCAAAAGCGTTATAGATCAGGAAGGCACCCACGAACAGGGCGATGCCGCTCATAAAGTTCAACCCGATCTGGTAGTTCTGGAGCATTTGGGTCATGCGCTCGCCCTGCCCGGAGGGATATGTCACCGAATATTTTTTTCCAAGGCGATCCTGCAGACCGGCACGCAGGGCAGCCAGTTCCGCTGTTCCGGGATTGTCATTGACCGGCACGATATCGATCTGGTCGATATCATGCCCTCGTTGGAAGATCTCCTGTGCAGCGATCAGGGGAAGGACACCAAAGGAGCCGTTGTTGGTCTGCCCCAGGCCTTCGCGCGCCATCAGTCCCACCACCCTGAGTTTCTGCGCGCCGTTCGGTGTAATGACCAGGATCTCATTTCCTACAGAGATCTTCTTCTCCTTTGCATAGCTGTCGACAAGCACAACCTCCCTCTTCTGCAGGTTATTCGAAAGGAACCTGCCCTCCAATATCTTGTAATCTCTTGTCAACAGCTCGTGCGCCGGGTCGATGCCATAAAGCAGTAAGCCGCCTGCCTGTGCGCCAAACAGACCGATATCCGGGCCGGAGGAGATGGCATCATCTGCAAGCCCGGTCGTGACCCGGACCAGTGGATCACACTCCCGTCCACACGCACATCAGGGCCATCTGCACGTGGGTCGCACTCGGATCGACCTCGGGCCGCACGCTGATCCAGAGCCGCCGTCGGATCCGGAACAGGCGGGACGCAGCAATCGTCGCCCAGGCCGTCAGCCGCACCCGCGTCCTGCCCCATTCCGGATGACGCGACGACAGGTACTCTGCGTACATCTGCCTCTCGTCGACCCAGGACGTCTCGTGCTCCAGATCGGCCACGGTCGGGTTCTGCCGGGACGGTCGGATGACCGCATCGCCGTTGACGTGGATGTTCAGACCGAGTTCCCC
>JBLMZU010000538.1:0-2664 GCA_050258995.1 Bacteroidota bacterium | reverse complement strand
TGACCAGCCTGCTGGGCACAATGCCTGCCCAGGCGGCAAGCGGGGTGGTGACACAGGTCCCTATTGTCGGATCTTCGTCGCTTCAAACGGGAGAATATGCTCCTTCCGGCGAAGGCGATGTGACCCAGGCGGAATTTCCGGGGCAGGAGGATGAGGCGGATGGCAGTCCTGCGCCTTACTCGGGCATGATCTGGAACCGCAGCCTGTCTGATGGGACAGGCCCTGGCGTCTCGGTCAACAGCGGCAAAAAAGCCAAGTCAAATCCAGCATTCAACATGGGGTTTGAAGGTTTGAATCTCTACCAGCAGCGCTATGCACGCGGCGGGAACCAGTTCACGGTTGAGCCGCCCGACCAGGCGCTCTGCGTCGGGAACGGATACGTGGTCGAGGCTGTGAACGACGTGATCAACGTCTTTAACACCTCCGGCCAATCGGTGCTGCCCGATAACACAGCCACGAATATTGTCGGCGGTTTCCCACGAAATGTGAACCATGCCGTGGATTTGAACTCATTCTACGGCTATAAGCCGGCGATCAACCGCTCGACAGGCGTGCGCGCTGAGTTTGTGACCGATCCGACCTGCTTGTATGATGCGGCGACGCAGCGCTTCTTTGTCAACGTCCTGACGCTGGACACTTATCCAAACGGCGCTTACACCGAGGTAAATCATCTTGATCTTGCCGTCAGCAAGACCTCGAATCCCACCGATGGGTGGAATATTTATCGAATCGATGTCACGAACGATGGTACGAACACCGGCGGAGTGAATCCAGGACCCTATCTTGGTGACTATCCCCATATTGGTGCAGATGCCTACGGTTTCTACATCACTACCAATGCCTATCCATGGGAATCGAATGGCTTTGCCGGGGCACAGATCTATGCGTTCTCGAAAGCCCAGCTGGCGGCCGGGGCTGCCAATGTCACCATGGTCCATTTCGACACCTCTGGCATGGTCAACGCACCCAGCGATGCCGGTCCCACCCAGCCAGGATTTACCGTCCGGCCTGCCCAATCCCCAGGAGCGAGCTCGTTCAGTTTGGACAAGGGCGGTACCGAATATTTCCTGAGCTCGAATGCAGCGGATGAGGCCACCCATCCAGTGGCAGGATTTGGTGGGAACTATACTTCCAAGCAGCTTGTCCTCTGGACCCTGTCCAATACTGCATCCCTGGACAGCGGGTCTCCTTCTCTCAACCTGAGCAACAGGATCGTGGGCGTGAACCAGTACGCCATTCCGCCCAAGCAACAGCAGCCTGGCTCAGGCCAACCAGCTGTAGCAACTGCAGCGCAAGGCTACTGTATCAACGATACGACAACCGTTACGATCGCGGGGACAGGTTGTTGGCGGCTCCTGTTTGGTGGACAGCCTGCACACAATGAGGTCATCTCCCGCCCCGATTCGAACGACACCCGCATGGGACAGGTCATGTTTGCCAATGGCAAGCTGTGGGGCGCTGTCGATACTGCCCTCAACCCGGATGACGGACCGCAGCGCGCCGGTATTGGCTGGTACATCCTTAACCCAGCCGCGGGCAAAGTGAGTATGCAGGGCTATCTGGGTGCATCCGGTTATGACTTCACCTATCCTGCCATTGGTGTAACTGCCAGCGGACGAGGTGTGATGGCCTTCACTGCGACGGGCGATACTATGAATCCGAGTGCAGGCTATGCTCCCATCGACGCGATCGTGGGTGTGAGCGGATGGAATGTGGTTCCCGGCGGACAGGGCGCCGCCCCGGATGACGGCTTCACCAGCTATAAATCCCAGGTCGGCAACCCGCCACGCACCCGTTGGGGTGACTATGGCGCTGCCTCCGTGGACGGCAACTCGGTCTGGATTGCCAGCGAGTACATTGCCCATGCCTGCGATTACACAGCCTGGGGTGGTCCGTTCTTTGCCGGCGGCTCCGGTGACAACCTTCTTGGAACCTGTGGTGGGACCTCCCACGGACCCGGAGGGCGCGTTGCCCTGGGCAACTGGTCCACTTACATTAGCAAATTCACGCCTTAAGGATTTGTTTTCCAGCGCTTAGAGACAGTTGTGCTGGAGACAGAATGATCAAAGAGACAGCCTGTCTTGTATGAGCAAAGACAGGCTGTCTTTGCTTTTAAGGGGATGATTTATCAAGTCTCACTCTAAGTTTTATAACGAACCGTTTCTGTATGTAAACGAAAAGGTTACAGTTAGCATTGATTTTTCTGGACTATTAATATAATATTAACCTATAAAGTCAACTTTATGCAGCTTTTACCTCCTAAAGGTAAACCCATCGTAAGGTGGGGGCGCAAAGTCCCGGGTCCCGCCCGCCAGGCAGGATCGTCGGACCGCCGGTCTTTTAATCCCATTGCTTTTTTTATATCAAAAGGAGGTGGTTGTTCCGAAAATCCCATTGCATGTACGTGCCACATTATCCAATTTCAAACTATAAGAGGAGACATAGTTGATGAAAGCAAAGTGGTTTAGCACGTTGTTGGTTGTTTTATTGATGGTTGTTGCCATGGTGCCTGCCGCGGAGGCGGCGCCCAGCAGTGCCGGTCTTCCGCAGGATGAATCGATCGGGACCAATAGCGATAATGGTCAGCATCCCTTGGGGGAGAACCAGGCCATGCTCATGGCAAAGGGACTGGATGCCAAATTGCATGGCAATGCGCCTGAAAAA
>JBLMZU010000537.1:0-3594 GCA_050258995.1 Bacteroidota bacterium | reverse complement strand
GTGGATGGGCGTCTGGCACCGAAGAGTAATCGTAAAAATAAATTCAACTTACACGACAAGACGCCCTGCCCAGGGGCGTTTTGTTTTTCGTTTGGGTAATTTAGAAAGATAAAAAGCATTGCCATCTATTTACAGCGCCTCGGTCACTGGACCGAGGCGTGTCTGTTTAATTTCCTCTATTTCAAAAGGAGAAACGATGACCACTTCCGACCCCCTCCTCTTTCAAGTCGAATCGATTTATGATCAGCCCAAGCTCAAAACCATGCCGCTGCGCGAGCAACCTGCCTACCGGGTGAGCCAGAACGCCTCCGCCTGTAATGTGAGCGAGCTGCTGGCAGCAATCATCGGTGGGCCCAAGCAGATCGAGCTCGCACAAGCTGTACTAACCCACTTCAACAATGATATCCACCGGCTGTACCAGGTCCATCCCGCCGAGCTGGCAAAGATCAAAGGCATCAACCAGCCGACCGCGGTGCGGATCAAAGCGGCCTTCAATCTTGGTCTGCGCCTGCATGGGCCAATCGAAGAAAGACCGCGGATCAACTCCCCCGCGGATGCCGCGGCGCTCGTGCAATATGATATGGCGCTCCTCGAGAAGGAACACCTACGCGTCATCCTGCTGGATCGGCGCAACCAGGTTTTGGATGTTGTAGAGATTTACCAGGGGTCCGTTAATTCATCACAGGTGCGCATCGGTGAAGTATTCCGTCCTGCCATTCAGCGTCTAGCATCTGCCATTGTTGTTTGTCATAACCACCCGAGTTCTGATAACACTCCCTCGCCGGATGATGTGGCTGTAACTCGCGCAATGGTGCAGGCAGGAAAACTTTTGGATATCCAGGTGCTTGACCATCTCGTGATTTCAAGTCGCGGCTTCGTTTCTCTAAAGGAGCGAGGGTTGGGTTTCGGCTAGGAGGAAAACATGGTCATACAATTGACCCTGGATTTCACACCCAGACATCAAATCACATGCCTGGCAGCTCAGGATAATGCATGGTTAGACGTGACCGACATCGCGCGCGGCGTTGGATTTCTGGAACCGGTACAAATCAGCTTGTCCCTAAATGATGCCCTGGAGGCTCATCAAAACGAACCGGACGATGCATACCCCCAACGCCTTTTTGATTGCCTCTGGCTGGCCCATTTGCATTGGTCACTCGCACAAGGAGAAGCTGCCATACTCAACTTCTACTTGGAGCGTGCAGATAGCACAGAAGAGAGCCGGCTAAGCTTCAGGCTGGAACTTCATCAGAAGATCATTCGACTTGGATTGCCAGATGACTTCCAGGAAAGAATGGATCCCGACAGGGCATTCTTTAAGTAAGTCCTTTTTGCTCCTACTTTAAGAATGTCCTGTAAGGATTTAATGAAAAACATTGCGAGGCGGTCAGGGGTCCTTTGACGCCTCGCAATGTTTCAAAACGATATGCTGCTCATGAGGATAGACGACTACGGGCCGGTTGTCGTTCCAAAAACGTCTGTTCGGTTCGCAGGCTTTCCGTTGTTTACCTGGATGAATACCGGCAGGAAGTTGTTCCCAATGCTGGTCAATCCCTGGTATTCACCCAGGAAGAAGCCAAATGGGCCGCGGGCAGCAGGCGCCTGCTCGATATCAAACGAAGTGGATGAAAGGCGAGCTTCATCGCCCCAATTTGCGGCGTTTGAGCAGTCACTGATTGCAGCGTGACAATGTACGATCCAGTAATCGGTGGGTACGCCCGGATTCGCGTCATTATTACGAAAGTCGTAATAAGTCACTGCCACAGTGCCATCTGCCGCGACACTTATGTTAGGTACGAATGCCTGTTGATTGAGCGCATTCGTAGCGTTGCGGGGCGTCTGGTTGATCTTAATTGGTGTTGACCAAGTCAAACCACCATCGGTCGACTTGGAGAGGGCGATTTCATCTACTCCACTAAAGCGCGAATCCTGCCATACTACGTAAAGATTACCATTTGGAGCCACCGCGATCTCTGGAATGCCACCTTCCGCTCGAATACGTCTGCCCGTGTCGGGATCTACCGCTCCTATCGCCTGATCTAAGGAAATGTCAATCACGTTCGACCATGTTAATCCTTTGTCAGCTGAACGGATTAGTGAGATCGTAAACGGATTCAGAGAGCCCTGCTTGCCTGAACCCTGGCCCAATCCAAAAACATCCACCAGGGTGCCATCAGGCAAGACCACGATCTGATTGCCGATAGTGAATTTGTTAGCATTAGTCGGCAAAAGGCTGCGTGGGGTATCCCAGCTCACGCCGCCATCTTTTGTGCGCGAGAACATGATGTCACCGCGGAAGGCAGAGGAACGCAGTTGACTAAAGCTGGCATTTTCGCCCGGCTTGCGGCTGCGATCCCAGACTGCGTACACATAATTGGCATTCGTTGGATCGGCGGTGATGGATTCTTTATCGTTGAAATGGAAGGGTGTGGTTTCACGAATGAGCGTCGTTGGTTCGCTCCAGGTGTCGCCACCATCGGTGGACTTACTCACTAAGATGGCAGAGGTCAATAAATCTGAGCTGGCCGACAGACTGATTTGATACGCGTCACCATTTGGCGCAAACGTGACCCACGGATCAGAAGCTCGCTCGAAATCGCCGCCATTGGCGACTGTGCCCCCTGAGCAGATGCTGAAGTGAGCGAAGGTCTGACTCCAAGTGGCGCCACCATTATGCGATACGCCTGTGACGAGACCACGCGCGCCGCCGTTCGACCAGCGATCCTGTTGCCAGACAGCAATTATATTATTAGGGTTGGTTGGGTTCACAGCCACCCATGGTTCCTCTTCTGCATTGAGGTAGTTGGTGCCGGGTGGGTTGCCTAACCCGCCGATATCGGTGCAGGCTGAGAATGGGCTGGGACCGGAGATCAATGTGAGGGGACTCACTGCAAAGCTGCTTGCGCTGACTGATTGGATACTCATCAGCGCGATGAGGATTGTGAAAACAAGTATTCGTTTCATAGTCTATTTCTCCGAGGCTTGAAAGCTCATAGACAAAGGCATCAATGCAACGAGAGAAATGTCCATGCGACTTTCCAAAAGGCTAATACGTTCTTGTATCCATTTTGAAAGTGGATCATGGTTGTTACGATTAAAGAAGAATATGGATTAGATAAAGTCATCACCTCCTTCGAAAAGAGTACAGGAACGGAGATATTTTGCTGCTGAGTTAGCTGGCTTGCATTGTGGGATTAATATTATTATAGGTCGACTTAAGGACTTTACAATAGGAAGAGAGAACTCAAAGAGAGCCTTCCTAAAGTAATGTCAGACAATTTTCCGAACGGCAAAAACTATCAATAGCGCTCAGAAAAAACAATAATCCCTTCTTAGCTTAGAACGCTTCGCAGGAAATTTCCCTTTTGTTCTCGACTTTAAGAAAGCCCCGTGGAACTCGAAGAATCTGATTGACATTCCCATCTTGATTCGCTATGCTAAAAGAGACAGAATCCATTATGCGACGCAACGATGCCGTGCAGATTCTGCAGGAACAATCCCAGGCTCTGATGGATTGCTATCCCATCTCTGCGCTTTTCCTATTCGGATCGGTCGCCCGTGATGAGGCGCGTGAAGATAGCGACGTCGACATCC
>JBLMZU010000536.1:0-3199 GCA_050258995.1 Bacteroidota bacterium | reverse complement strand
CAAGGATCTGTGGACGATGCCTGCGAATATGCCGACCACGCAATGCCAGGCTCCCCTCTCCTTCTGTTTCAGCCTGCCCACCCATCAGGCCTATGCCAGCCACAAGCGCGCTCAGCTCCCTATAGGATCCGGGCAGATGGCCCGGCTAGAACAGGTCCCACACCACCAGGGAAAGCAGCATCAACAAAACACCACTTACCACGCCCACAATCACAAGACGCACAGAACTGCTGGCCTCGACAATATAATTCGCCCGCTCACCGGGACTCATATCGCGAAAGCTTTCCGCAGAGAACCTCTGAAAAATACCCCATTCCTGGCCAGCTGCCATGCGCGAGAACGCACCACCGATAATCATCAAACAGCCGGCGATGAAAAATGCATTGCTATAGCGTATTGAAGTCTCCCATTTATTTACATTGCCGATGATGACAATTACGATCCCGACAACAATGGCAAGCAGGACAGCTTCTCCACCCAGTTTAAGCATGGCGATGATGACCGGTCGTTTCATATGGACCCCTCAATCTCTTTCAGGCGAATCCTTTTCAGTCTTTGTCCGACAGGATAAGTTTACTCCAATCCCAGGTACGGTTGGAAGGATCTTCCGGGGCCCTGGGGAAGGGGATCGTTGTCTTATTCTTTTGTAACAGCGGTCAGGTTCATTGTTAACAATACACCGGGCTTTGGCAATTCATTCACGCCGATCACAGTTCTGGCCGGTCGGTGATCTTCCATCACTTCGATGTAGGCTCGATTCATTTCTTCAAAATCTCGCACATCCTTGAGAAATACATTCACGTGTACGATGTAATCCAGGTCTGAGCCCACAGAGTGAAGCATGACCCGAAACGATTCGAGTATTTGTTTTGTCTGCGAATATACATCCGGACCGGCGAGCAGCCCGGATTGAGGGTTTACCCCGGCGGTGCCGCCTATGCTAATGAATTGACCGACTTTTGCCATATGATTGTAGGGTCCAATCGGCCTGGGAGTGTTGGGCGGTGTGAAAGTTTCAACTTTGGTTGGCATAATTTTTTCCCTGCTTGATCCATGGAATTTTTCTACAAATTTTGCCTTGAACAAATGGCTTATAGGGCAGGCGGAAATTGTTTCAGCCTCGTTAATACCCGACGTTTCATGGAGGGACTTTATAACCTTTTCGTCTTTTCTGCTTTGCACAAGCAGCCTGATATCCCAAAATTTTTTCCGCCTGGAAATGGCAAATGATGCCGGCCAAACACCGATGAGTTGTTTCGCAAAACCCACGCGTCGACGCGATCTACCAGATCCGTGGAAGCAGTCTCTTTGTCCGGTCTGCATAGTCCTGATAGGCAGGACCAAAATGACGCAACAATGCCCCTTCCTCAACACGGATGCGATATAAGATCCCTCCCAGCGGCAGCGCCACCAATGCCACCAGGCCGACCCAATTTCCCAACAACAACCCGATGCCCAGCAGGGAGGCAAGGTATCCGAGATAGGCAGGATGCCGTACGATGCCGTAAATTCCCGTATCGACGATCTGATGCTTTTCAAGGATGGACACTTTAACGGTGAACTGCCTCTTCAGCGTGGCAACTGCAGCCAGCCTGATCGTAATGCCCAGGAGGAGCACGAAGCAGCCCAGGTAGCCCGGCAACGGAAAGAGAGTGGCAAGACTGCCAAACCCGTTGGCCAGGATCACATGTCTCTGGATCAGGTATGCAAAAATGATGGAAAGTACGGTCGAAAACCAGACGATGAAGTGGCTATACCTGTCGACCCCTGCCGTTAGATTTCCCAATCGATTTCCGAAACTGATCAGAGCGATCAGGATCTCGTTGATGCACCATGTCACAAACAGGGTCGTGCTCAGAATTACCATTTCAACTACACCTTATACTGCCATATCCCGGAAAAGACCAGATTGATTTCTTTTGGGAATCGAGTGTTGCTTTCCCTCATTATCCGACTTGCATGCTCATTGCGTCACGGAGCTGCTCCTGCCACCTCACGCAGGCCTCACCTCGCAAAAGCCATGCTCCATCGAAGGGGGTTCACATGCCGGATTCCTGGGATAACGCCCACTTTTGCGGCTCGTTAAACGCCATACAGGAATTGTTCTCCATGGCTGGATAAAAAACGTCGAGCCCAAGGAATCATCAGGAATAGAAGGACCGGACATGATGGGAGAGAGAAACTAAAATGACCACCAGTGATCCTCAACCGACAAGGGGGGAAAGTCAGCTTACGATCGCAGTCAAAGAGGAACAGATCAGCGCCGCGCCGGGAAATGGAGTCGATCTACTGATTGGCGTTCTGAACGGTGCCCCCCATGACGAGGATGTTGAGATCTCGGTCAAAGGGGTGCCGACGAGCTGGATCACGACACCAATCGAGACACGCCTCGTGCGCATCCCGGCCGGGCAGACGGCCAGGATCTTGCTGACCGTCCTGCCGCCTCCCCTGCCCGAAAGCCGGGTCGGCCAGTACCCGCTGGAGATCCAGGCTGTCAGCCGGAGTGATCCCGAGCATCCCGCACTCGCACACATCCTCCTAACCGTGGCTGCCTACGAATCGCGCGGACGGATCGGCATGCTGCTCGGTACCACGCACTTCTCCGCCATCCCGGGTTCCACCGTCCACATTCCGGTTGTCCTGCTCAACCGCGGTCTGCAGGAGGACAATTTCCGTTTGGGTGTGACTGGCGTTCCGACCAACTGGATCTCGACCGACTCGCCCATCACCCGGCTGGGGCCGGGGGAAAGCAGGGAGGTCATGGCCACCATCCACGTCCCACGTTCACCGCAGGCAGGCGCCGGGCGGACGCCTTTCCTGGTCCAGTTCGGCAGCCAGCTATTTCCCGATGAATTGGCGGAGGTGAGCTGTATCCTGACCGTGGCGGCGTTCTCGCAGTTCTCGGCCACGCTGGAGCCTGCGATACTTGAGCCAGGGCAGTCCACCGGGCGGGTGATCGTCAGTAACGAGGGGAATACGGGGGATACCTACAGCCTGAATTTTCAGAGCACGGATAATCTCCTGACCTTTCAAAAGCCCGTCCAGGTGGCGCGGCCGGGGTCACAGCCGGGCACCCAGCGTTTGGAAGCCGGCTATGCCCAGATCCCCATGGGAGACCGCTTCCAGGTCGAGGCAGGGCAGAGTGCCGCCTATCCGTTCCGGGCCAGTCTCAGGAACCGCCCATTCGTGGGTGGAGAGG
>JBLMZU010000535.1:0-6422 GCA_050258995.1 Bacteroidota bacterium | reverse complement strand
GCCACCGACTACCTGTATATCATATCCGTCACCGACCCGGATGCTGCCACTGCCGTTCTGAAAAAGCGCGCAGGTCCTGTTTTTGGAATTCACGAAGACGCCGCCGCCGCTGATGTCGAGAGTTGCCTCGCCGTGTACCCAGAAGGACTTGTTATTGTTGCAGTCGCTATTCGGCGCCAGGCTGACGACTGCATGGCCATCCATCAGCTGCTTGACCTCCGGCAGCTTGGTCCGTGCGGTCGCCTGTACCACGTTGACCAGTTCCGTGCGGCCGATCACCCGTGCAAAATAAGTGGGGACGTGGGAAGTTATGACCACCTGCACATAATTGATGTCGCCCGCATACGGGCCGTCTGGGGGGGGCGAGTGCAGCTCGACCCTGTTCCGTACACCGTCGTTGTTATATCCGTTCCCGGCTGCAGATTTGATGGCCGCCCCCGTCCAGTTTGGATCACCCTTGATGCGTGCCAGCGCGGAGGCAAGCACGGCAGAGTCGGCCGCGTTCTGAGCATTGCGACGATCCAGAAATGCATTGCCCCCGTCGACGACCAGGCCCGCCGCCCCGGCGAGTACGATAACAGCCAGTGCGATGATGACGAGAGCCTGTCCACGTTCCGAGCGAATCATTTTCATGGGTATTTTTCTCAAAATATGTCTGGTTTTGGCTTTTCACTATTAACAAAGCAGGGAGTGCCTGTCCATTGATTGTACAGCAGACACTCCCTGGATGGTACGAACGGGGGACGTTACTGGTTTAAATTCACCGTAGGCTGGATGGGCGCATCCCAGTTCAATTGGTCCACGTAATGGATGTCTGTCCCGGAAGTGCCTGAGATATTGACGGTATAACCGATGATCTGGCCCTCGATGCCGCTGTCGCCGGACCCTTCCACCTTGATCTCCGAGCAGGGCGCCAGGATCGAGCCAACAATTGTGGAGTCTGAATTTCCATTCAATGTGACGGGCGAGCAGTTGGAATTGCTGGGCAAATACATGAGAAGACCCTGGAAACTTCCTTCAGTAGGCGCATCCAGATGGATCTCCGCTCCACCATTCCAAGTGACGACACCATCGTTCATGCGTATCACCACGCCATGGCCGGTCAGGCTGTCCCCGCCGTTGAGACGGAAGTCGCCATCCACACAGTAAATACCTGATTCCAGTGTATCCACGCCTGCAGGTGGGAATTGACCCGTCCAGTTTCCCGGAGTCATCGTGTTGCCATGTTTCTGGGCATTGACCTGGCATTCGGGATTGGGTTCCACGATCGCAGGCGGTGTGACACAATCCTTTCCCTGCAGGATGGAGGGAATGTTGATCGCGCCGGGCCGGTAATCGATGCCGCCAACCGAGCACAGGGAGGGAGCCGTGAGCTGGGCGGCCGCACTGTTATTAAAGAAGGCACTATCGGTACAGTCAGACATATCCAGGATGCCTCCACCGGTGATCGTCGATTCGGCATTTCCCTGGTACACGATCGCCTTACATTCATGGGGTGCCAGGCTAACCACTGCATTCCCGGCATACATTTCCTTATATTGACTGGGTGTTGCGCGCGCCACTGCATTGACCCGGTTGGTCACTTCGAACCTGCCAATGACGCGGGCGAAATACGTCTTAACGTGAGATGTGATCTTCACCTGAACATATTCGGACGGAATGGCATCTGCCGGGAGAGCCGTACAGGTGGCCTGCGTATCCGAACACATATAGACTTCAACAACATTGGATGTACCATTATTGTTGTACCCATTACTGGCTGCACGGGAGAAGGCGACCGGGATGTACGCCTGCTGGCGGGTCTTGGCAAGAGCCGCGGCCAGCGCGGCGGTATCCGCTGCATTTTGCGCGTGACGGCGGTCCGAGAAAACGATGCTGCCGTCGATGGCGAGTGCGGCAAAAGCGAACAATGCCACTGCTGCAAAGGCGATGATGATGAGGGCCTGGCCTCGCTCGGTGTTGTGCAGCTTTTTCATTTTATTCTCCTTTGTGAGTAAAGGTCACGGACAGACAGGTGAAAGGATGGTATCGGTTACAGTAGCAGTCAAAGGCAGTGTCGATCCAATAAATTTGGACATGAACGGCATGAAGACCTGGTGGTTATAGGTGAGACTGACCGTGATCGCATTCCCTTCGCACTGGGCGCCGGAATAGCTGATCACGGGCGTGATCGTCGTCAGGTCAATCGGAGAATTCGACGCTCCCTGAATACGGGCAACAATGCCGGCGGTGTTCGATGGTTGCATGGAACCGAACAGGGCACCTTCCTGTGCTGCATCCCGCAGCTGAACAAATTGAAAGAATGCAATGCCGAATTCAACGGCTCCCGAAAGCAGATACAACAAGATCACCAGACTGATGGCCAGCTCTACCAGGCTCTGGCCGCGTTCGCTTCGTTCCATAATTTTCATGATTTTCATAATTCCCAATCCTCGCTCTCTCTTGAATGTCAGGGTGATTGAATAAACTTGCCTACACACCCGTTTGTGGACAAATTGATAAGCACAGATTCATATCCATCCATGTTGTCGTACGTCTGGCTGAAGGTAAAGACGATCGTGACCGATGAATTGGCCGGAATGACGAAGGGTGTTTGGAAGGGCATCGTCGAGACCATGCTGCTCGGCCCCGTCCAAAGCGGGGTGGTGCCTGTGGTTCCCACAACGTCAATGCTCTGAAGGTTGAGGGTTTTGTCGGTGCCGGTTCTGTGTCCCTTCTGGTAATTCCAGGTGACGGTCCCATCGCCTGTCATAAGCGGCCAGGGATATGGGTTGGCGATCGTCATGGTCATGGTATTGCCCGAAGCGGTCAGTTTGCCGCCTGCAATATTGGCACATACCGGCACCGAGGTGGGCGTCTGTGTAGGCGATGCCGTTGCTGTGACAGTAAACGTGGCGGTTGGCGTGAGCGTCGCTGACGGGGTCAGGCTTGGCGTACTGGAAAAGATTGGTGTGGGTGTTTCTGTGGGCGTATTGGACGGCGTAAAGGTTGCCGTAGGTGTTCGCGTTTGCGTGGCGGTCGGTGTGGGTGGGATCCAGGTGCGGGGAGGATCGGTCACAACAATGGCAACGCTGACGAGGATCGTGCGCGCGCTGACCGCACGAACCGGATTCCCGGTGGCGACCGACCTTCGCAGGAAGGGGACAATCTTGGGGACGATGGGGTTGTAATTCCCGTTGATTCGAACGACCAAACGCGAATTATTGCCTGTGCTTGGCGACCAGGGGTACGGATTGTTATCCGGGCATATTTCCTGCTCGCCCACTCCGGTAGCGGAAGGTGGATTTGTGGGTCCCTGATCCGCATAAATGTGGATATCTGCATCCGTAAATGCGTTCAAATAATCGGCTCTTTGGGCGGCCTGGCGAATCCCGGCACAATCCTCATAGCGGGGAACGGTGACACCGGTTCCCATCCCTGTGGCGGAGCCATAACGCACCGCCTGGCGGCTTGCTGTAACGATGGAGGAATAGATGAAGACAAACCTTCCTGTTTCCAGGATGCCGTAGAGTAATAATAGCAAAACTGGCAGCGCGATGGCAAACTCGACCATCGCCTGGGCAGACCTTTTCCTGTCAAAAAACATAGTCTTTTTCATTAACAATCGACTCCTGGTAATCCTAATTCTTAGTTTACTAGGCCGACAAGGTAGTCCAATGCGACATTCGTACTACAATCCGCCCAACATTTAAGCAAGTCAATTTAGAGAAAGAATAAAACATAAAACGCACCTATAATAAAGAAAGGACCATACGGGATAAAGGTCATCAACGCGTCACTGGAATATCGGCGGCGGATCAACAGGGCAGCGATCAGGATCAGGCTCACGATCCCGCCAAGCAGGGCACCGTAAATCAGGGCAAGGACGACGGGCCAGCCCATCATCAGCCCCAGCACGCCGGCCAGGTAAACATCCCCACCACCAAGCGCCTCCTCCTCATCGTCAGCCTTGCCGGCGGCCACCAGCTTCCGGCTGCGGTAGCGCGCCACCAGCTCGCCCAATTTATAGAGCAGGAACATGATTCCGAACCCAACCAACCCGCCCAGAAGGGACTGGCCTACGCTCATTAGAAGACTGTATTGCTTGCTGTAAATGTAGGTCCCGACGATCAGGCCCAGGATGGCACCGGCCAGGCTGGTGACGTGCAGGATCAGCCGATGCTCCAGGTCGATGACCATGATGATCCCAAAATAGACCAGGACCAGCATGGTAAGGAACGCCCCAAGCCGCGTGGAGGGATACATCCAAAAATAGATGAAGGCTGCAACGGCCAGGATCTGGACCATCCACGTCCGCAGGCTGCGGCCCTTCCCGCAGGAGCGGCAGGCACGCATCGTCAGATAATCGACCCACGAGTACGAACTTCCACATGCCCTGCAAGCCGGGCGGCTCAAGCGGCGCGTGACGGGGAGCACATCCGAAATATAATTAACGAAAAGTCCAGCCAGCCAGCCAAGAATCAACGGAATTAACAGGCTAATATTCATCTATTTATATTATAGTCGAATGGCTACGGCAAAACCGGAGTGTAACCTCGTGTAAGTTATCTGTAATGTGCCTGCCAATTCTTGCGATGCCCGGTAATTTGCCTTACAATCGCCAAGAGATTCTCCCGGAGATAAACATGGAAAAATTCATCATTGAAGGTGGGGTGCCATTGCAAGGGGAGGTCACTCCTTCTGGAAATAAAAATGCTGCGCTACCGCTGGTTGCAGCCTGTCTGTTGACGGAGGATCCCATTATCCTCCGCAATGTCCCGCGCATTCAGGATGTACTGGTCATGCGAAAGCTGGTCGAGAGCCTGGGCGCCCGGGTGGAGGACCTGGACGATCGGACCTGGCGTATCACGGCCAAGGACCTGAGACTGGCAGACTTGAATCCTGATCTCTGCCGCCGCATCCGTGCCTCGATCCTGGTGGCGGGTCCGCTGGTGGCGCGGTTCCCCGAGTTCAAGCTTCCACCTCCCGGTGGAGATGTGATCGGCCGCCGGCGGCTGGATACGCACATCCTGGCGTTGCGTGCCCTGGGTGTGGACGTCAAGTATGAGCGCGGCTTTACCTTCCGGTCCGAGGGGTTGCGCGGCGCCGACTTCCTGATGGATGAGGCCAGCGTCACAGCCACGGAAAACGCGATCATGGCAGCCGTCATGGCCAAAGGCGAGACCACCATCCGCAACGCCGCCTCGGAGCCGCACATCCAGGAGCTGTGCCATTTCCTGAACGGGATGGGTGCCCAAATCGAGGAGATAGGCTCGAACACTCTCCACATCCAGGGAGTGACGAAGCTGCACGGATGTGAGTTCACGATCGGCCCCGATTACCTGGAGGTGATCAGCTTTGTTGGCGCGGCAGCCATCACGAGGGGCTCGATCCGGGTGAAGAACGCCGGCATTGGCGACCTGCAAATGATCCGGCACGTCTTCAACCGGCTGGGTGTGACCTGGAACGTAGACGGCAACGATCTGGTGGTGCCGGCCGAACAATCCTTGGAGATCGTCCCCGATCTGGATGGTGCCATCCCCGAGGTGAAGACGAACGTCTGGCCGGCTTTCCCGACCGACCTGATCAGCATCGCCATTACGGTCGCGACGCAGGCCAAAGGCTCCGTGATGTTCCACGACTGGATGTTCTCCGGCCGCATGTATTTCACCGACAAGCTCGTGGGCATGGGCGCCAGGATCATCCTGTGCGACCCCTATCGCTGCCTGGTGCAGGGACCCAACCAGCTCTACGGCGAGAACCTGGAAAGCCCGGATATCCGTGCCGGTATGTCCCTCCTGCTGGCGGCCCTCACCGCCAAGGGAAGATCCACCGTGCGCAACATCGGCCAGATCGAGCGCGGCTACCAGGATGTCGATCATAAGCTGCGGGCCCTGGGTGCGAACATCCAACGGGTGAGCGAGTAACACCTCTCAAGCTCATGACCAGTCGGCGCGCAACCGCCGACTGGTTTCCGATATTCCTACTCCTGCAAATGGTATGCTGCCCGGGCGTTGAAACTGCGAGCCGTGCACCATCCCCCTGCAGGCTCGCCGGAAGAACAAGAGGCGGGCAGGATCAATTTGCAACTTTTTGCAGACCAGAGCATCAATATAAGTGATTCGCCAATTTTTCCGGGTCGAGAGACTCCAAGGGCTGCTTTCTAAAAGATTTATATTTAATCTGTAAAACTTTTGTGTGGTTTTTGGGTTCTCCCGTAAAATAAGTCTGAAACGAGTCGTCTTGAAATCGGAAGGAAATCTCAAGCAAGGAAATCACAAAGTTATGTCATCAAATGGAAACGGAAAGCACATAAAAGTACTTGTACTGGGTTCTGGTCCAACGGGATATTCCGCTGCATTGTACGCTGCTCGAGCGGAACTACAACCCGTTGTTTTGACAGGGATGCAACTGGGCGGGCAGGCAGCATTGACATATACCAT
>JBLMZU010000534.1:0-7139 GCA_050258995.1 Bacteroidota bacterium | reverse complement strand
TCGACGTGATCCAGATCGGCGACCGTTACTTTTTGCTTAACGTCAGCGTGGGAGTGAGTGCGGGAATCATGAAAGAGGCCAAACGCGAGGAGATCAATCGTTTTGGTGTGCTGGCATTTATTCGCCAGGCACTCAAGAGAAAGTCCGAGCTGCCCGCCTATCGCTTCCAGGTGTCGATCGATGGTGTGGTCACTTACATGCGCGCAACCGAATTGTTTGTTGCCAACAGCGGTACCCTTCTGGGCCTCAAAGCCCTCCAGGTGGACCCAAAAGCTGACCTGGATACCGGACGGATGTCCATCTGTTATGCCCGTCTAAAATCCCTCTTCGACTATGTGCGTATTGCGCTCAAGCTCATCGCCGCGCCTGACAGTGAGAAAAAGGAATTGAACTGCGTGGATGCCCGCCACGAGGTCCGCGTCCACTGCAATCAGCCAGTGCCGGTTCAGGGTGACGGGGAGCAGGTAGGGACGACGCCGGTCACCATTCAACTGGTGCCGCGGGCGCTTCGTATTGTGGTCCCGCAGAGTGCAGGGTAGCCTTCTTCGTTGGTAAAGGGGGAAAAAACTCCCAATCTGTATAATCAAGTCTCCAAATCAGAGGAAAGTTATCCATAAATGGGATGACTTTCCTCACTCGGTTAATAAGGGGAAACGTCGTTTAATTAAGCCCGGTAGCCATGCATGAATTAGCCGTAACTCAGAGCATTCTGGATATTTGTGTTCGCCATGCGGAGGAAGCCAACGCTGCCCGGATCACGGGAATTAATCTACTCATCGGGCAGTTCTCCTCCATCGTGGATGACTCGGTCCAGTTCTACTGGGATATCGTCGCCGATGGGACGATCGCCCGGGGAGCCGTGCTCCATTTCAACCGCGTCCCCGGCGAAATGACCTGTGGAGCGTGCGGGCATGTCTTCCATCCCACCGATAAGGATTTCGGTTGCCCGGCGTGCGGAAGTAATCGCGTGCGTATTACAAAGGGTGAAGAATTCCGGGTGGAGAGTATCGATGTCGAATAAATTCGCTTCCTCACCCTGACCCTATCCCGAGGAGAGGGAAAAGACTCCCTCCCTCGAGATGGAAGGGACGAAGATGAGGGCGTTCTGGAGATTAGATGACCACAAGAATTCCTGTTGTAGAAAACATCCTGTCTGCCAATGACCGAATGGCAGAACGCAACCGCTCGCTGCTCGATCAGGCAGGTGTATATTCCATTAATATTATGGCCTCGCCCGGCGCAGGCAAGACCAGCCTGATCTTGAAGACACTGGAAGCTCTCGATGGGCGATTGAAGATGGGTGTGGTCGAAGGCGACCTGGCGACCTCCATCGACGCCGAGAAGGCTGCCGCTGCCGGGCTTCCGGCGGTGCAGATCAACACCGGAGGCGAATGCCATCTCGACGCGGCCATGCTTGCGGACGCGCTGCCTGCGCTTCCTTTGAACGCTATCGATCTGGTCATCGTGGAAAATGTCGGTAACCTCGTGTGTCCCGCCAACTTCCAGATCGGCACCCATTTGAACGTCCTGATCGCCTCCATTCCAGAAGGCGATGACAAGCCGTATAAATATCCCGGCATGTATCGCGGCGTGCAGGTGCTGATTATCAACAAGATCGATCTTTTGCCTTACGTCCCGTTCAACATGGATTACTTCCGGCGCGGCGTGGAGGTTCTTAATCCAGGTGTCGTGACTTTTGCCCTCTCGAGTAAAACCGGCGAAGGCATGGAAGCCTGGGCAGACTGGCTGGTGGATCAGGTGGGAAGCCGGAAGAAGTAAGCCATGCAAGTGACCCGGCACATCCACGTAACGGGGGTGGTTCAGGGAGTTGGTTTCCGTCCGTTCGTCTATGGACTGGCGAACCGGCTTAATCTACGCGGCTGGGTGTGCAATACGTCTGCCGGTGTGGATATCGTTGTCCAGGGCGGGGATGAGGAAGTGGACGCATTTGGTGAGCTGCTTACCGCGGACGCGCCGCCACTGGCCCGCATCGATCAGGTAACGACCTGGCCGGAGGACTCAGGGGAGTTTCCTGCCTTTGAGATACGCGAATCAGAAAGTGTCGAGGGAGCGTTCCAGCCTGTCTCTCCAGATGTAGCCATCTGCCCGGATTGCGAGCGCGAGCTGCTCGATCCCAACGACCGCCGTTACCTGTATTCCTTTATCAACTGCACCAACTGCGGACCGCGCTACACCATTATCAAGGATCTGCCTTACGACCGGCCCGCAACCACCATGGCGGATTTTCCCATGTGCGATGCCTGCCGCGCCGAATATGAGGATCCGACCAATAGGCGCTTCCATGCCCAGCCGGTGGCGTGCCCTGACTGTGGTCCGCTTCTCCAGCTGCGGGGGAAGTCCGAGCGTGACCCCAAAGTCGTCAATATCGACATGCGATGGTCGGCCATCGTCAAGGCGCGCAAGCTTCTGCGGGAGGGCAGGATCGTCGCGGTCAAAGGCCTGGGTGGGTTCCATCTGGCTTGTGACGCGACCAATGAAGCGGCGGTCGCGGAGCTGCGACGGCGCAAGGGCCGGGCCGGCAAACCGTTTGCCCTGATGTTCGCGGATGTCAAAACCATCAGCCAGTATTGCTTGGTGGATAAAACAGAAATGGCCGTCCTGAATGGCCATGAGAAACCGATCGTCCTGCTCGATAAAAAGAACAGGACCGGCATCGCTCCGTCCGTTGCACCAGACATGGGTACACTGGGCGTGATGCTGCCTTACACGCCGATGCATCATTTGCTGTTGAATCAAACCGATCCGATCCTGCAGCGCGAGCCGGCCCCGCCGGTGCTGGTGATGACCAGCGGTAACTTCAGCGAGGAGCCGATTGCCACCGATAACTTCGACGCGTTCGATCGGCTGGCTCCGCTGGCAGACGCATTCCTCATCCATAACCGGGACATTCACATCCGCTGCGACGATTCGGTCGTGCGGGTCGACCACTGGCAGAATGCCAATGGAACCAGCGGGCCGGCAGCACCTGTCATTTATCTTCGCCGCTCGCGTGCCTATGCTCCATACCCGGTGCAATTACCTTTTGATCTGGTCCCCTCCCTGGCGGTGGGAGGAGAACTGAAGAATACCTTCTGCCTTACGCGCGAGCATTATGCCTTCCTCAGCCACCACATCGGCGATATGGAGAATGTGGAAGTCTATGAGTCCTTCGAGCAGGGTGTAGAGCATCTCAGCCGCCTGTTCCGTGTCCAGCCGCAGATGATCGCTCATGATATGCATCCCGGTTATTTCACGACCCGCTATGCCGAAGAGCAGACCGATCTGCCGCGTGTCCCCGTCCAGCATCACCACGCTCATATCGCAGCCTGCATGGCGGATAATGGCTTGACTGACCGCCAACTGATCGGCCTGTCCTTTGACGGGACCGGTTATGGGACCGACGGAAAGATCTGGGGCGCGGAAGCGCTGCTCGCCTCCTACGCGGACTTCGAGCGCGTTGCCCACCTGGAATATTTGCCACTCCCCGGCGGCGACACCGCCACCCATTTCCCCTGGCGCATCGCAGTTGGATATTCTGAGGCACTCGGCCTGGAGGTCGATGGTCTTCCGTTTTTAGGCTCCCTTGAATCTCAGGCATTGGAGATCGTCCGCAAGCAGGTGCAGAGAAAGCTGAACGCGCCTGAAACATCAAGCATGGGCCGCCTGTTCGATGCGGTTGCCTGCCTGGCTGGAGTACGAAATGAGGTCACATATGAAGCGCAGGCTGCCATGGAGCTGGAAGTCCTGTCAAAGCCCTACCTGGACAATGCGCCTGTTTATCCGTTCGATATCGACGGAGAGAACATTCGGATGACAGAGCTGCTCAGGCAGGTCATTGCCGATGCCGGCAATCAAAAGTCCGCTGGCTGGATCGGTGCACGCTTCCACCAGACCCTTGCTGTCATGACATTGGAACTTGGCAAACAAATGCGCGATACTTATGGAATCAATGAAGTTGCGCTCTCCGGTGGCGTCTGGCAGAATCAAGTTTTGCTTGACCTGGCGCGTACGGCCCTGCGTCGGAACGGTTTCATCGTCTACACTCACCAGCAGACCCCTGCCAACGATGGTGGCCTAGCCCTCGGTCAGGCGGTTGTGGCTGGCTTCAAAATCAAGAATGGAGGCACGCATGTGTCTTAGCATCCCCGCAAAAATTACAGAGATCAAACAGGGCGGTTTTCCGCTCATGGGCATCGTGGACTTCGGCGGCGTCTCGCGCGAGATCTGTCTCGATTACGTCCCCGAAGCTCAGGTCGGACAATACGCCCTCATCCACGTCGGCTTTGCCATCAGCCTGCTGGACGAAGAGGAGGCGCTGGCGACGATCGAGATGTTGCGTGAAATATCCGAGCTCGGAGATGAGCTTGAAACAAGTATCGAGTGAATTTATAGGTTAGACATGAAATATATCGACGAATACCGCGACCCGCAAAAGGTCAAGGCACTTCTGGCCGAGATCGGAAAAGTTGTTACCAGGCCCTGGGTGCTGATGGAGATCTGCGGCGGGCAGACACATGCCTTCCTACACCATGGCCTGGACGAGATGCTGCCCGGCGGCATCGAGCTCGTCCACGGTCCTGGGTGCCCGGTGTGTGTGACGCCGCTTGAACAGATCGATAGGGCGCTCGCCATTGCCGCCCGCCCGGATGTGATCTTCACCTCCTACGGCGACATGCTGCGCGTCCCCGGCTCCAGCACGGACCTGTTTGCCATCCGTGCCAAGGGAGGCGATATTCGTGTAGTTTATTCGCCTCTGGATGCGGTGAAACTCGCACAAGACAATCCAGATAGGGAGGTCGTTTTCTTTGCGATCGGTTTTGAGACCACGGCGCCGCCAAATGCGATGGCCGTGATGCAGGCCTCGAAACTGGGCCTGCAGAATTTCTCTGTCCTGGTCTCGCACGTCTGCGTCCCACCGGCGATGGAAGCCATTCTCGGCTCCAAGCATAACCGGGTGCAGGCTTTCCTGGCGGCCGGGCACGTCTGCGCGGTGATGGGCTTTCATGAGTATCCAGAGATCGCGCAAAAATATCATATTCCGATTGTCGTGACCGGCTTTGAGCCAGTCGATCTGCTGGTGGGGGTGCTGGCAGCCGTCAAGCAGTTGGAGGCTGGGCAGGCGGAAGTGCAAAATGCTTATGAGCGCGCTGTGACCTTTGACGGCAACCTGCCTGCTCAAAAAATTATGAACACCATCTTCCAGCCTGTTGACCGGAAATGGCGCGGCATCGGCACCATTCCGATGAGCGGACTTGGCCTTCGTCCGGAATTCGAGGCGCTCGATGCCGAGAAAAAATTCTCCGTCGGTGAGATCATCACCCAGGAATCACCGCTCTGTATCGCGGGCGAGATCCTGCAGGGGTTGAAGAAGCCGCCGCAGTGCCCTGCCTTTGGCACGGTATGCAATCAACAGAATCCACTTGGTGCGCCGATGGTCTCCGCAGAAGGTGCCTGCGCAGCCTACTATCGCTATCATAGAGAGCTGGTTCCCAATGGATGATGAACTGGATTTCGAAGGCTATACCTGTCCTGTCCCCATCCAGCCCAGGGATATGATCGTCCTTGGCCATGGCTCGGGCGGTAAATTAAGCCATGATCTGATCAATCGCCTTTTTTTGCCCGAGCTGGGTAAAGCCGCGCCGCGCGCGCTGGATGATGCGGCTGTCATCAATATCAATGGCCAGCGACTGGCCATGACGACCGACTCGCACGTGGTCTCGCCGTTGTTTTTCCCTGGTGGCGATATTGGCAGGCTGGCTATCTGTGGAACGGTCAACGATCTTGCCATGGTAGGCGCAAAGCCGTACGCGCTGACCTGCGGATTTGTTGTGGAAGAGGGACTCTCCTTTGAGATCCTGCAGCGCGTCGTCCAGTCGATGCGTGACTCTGCCGCAGAGGCCGGAGTCTTCATTGCCGCAGGTGATACCAAGGTGGTGCAAAGGGGCGGCGCAGACAAGCTCTTTATCAACACATCGGGCGTCGGCCTGGTGGAACGGGATATCGATATTTCCGGCGCGAATGCCAAAGTCGGTGATGTTCTGATTGTTTCGGGAACCTTGGGCGATCATGGCATTGCTGTCATGTCGGCGCGGGAGGGACTTGGTTTCATGACGGATCTTCAGTCCGATGTGGCGCCTCTAAATCATCTTGTGCAGGACATGCTGGATGCAGGTGAAGTCCATGTCCTGCGCGATCCAACGCGCGGTGGGCTGGCGACTACGTTGAATGAGATCGCCAAACAGTCCAATGTCGTGATCGAGCTGCAGGACCAACAGATCCCGGTCAAGCCGCAGGTGCGGGCTGCGTGTGAGATGCTCGGGTTCGATCCCTTATACGTGGCGAATGAAGGCAAGCTGATCGCCTTTGTAAAAGCGGACGATGCTGAAAAAATACTGAATGTGATGAGCCAAACCCCGTATGGCAGGGATGCGGTCGTGATCGGCAAAGTGATCGACCAGGGGAAATCCCAGGTCCGCTTGAAGACCGCCATCGGTGGGACGCGCCTGGTGGACATGTTGCCCGGCGAAATGCTGCCGCGCATCTGTTAGAATTCGGCAGTCCACATTCAGGGGGCGCGTTCTTTTTAAATATACCGTTGAAAACCAATTTGTCCATCTTAATAGATGGACAAACTTTTCTTGAGAGATTTTATCCATTGCGTATCGAATACTCCATGTCACTCGTCTTATCTTCGATCTAATGCAGACTCAGAAAAATTTTCTCCGTGGCAGACCCACCATTGGCGTGCTGACAGGCTGGCAGTATTACAGGACCGCGACAAACCTGAGCTACCTGGCGCCGGTCTTTCGCGGCATCAGCCGGGCGGCCAAAGACCTGGGCTGTAACCTCCTGCTGGGATGCGGGATCGGCCCTTCAGCCAGTCCATCCGATCCGCTGCGCCCCGCCTGGCCGGTGCCCTCTCCGGAGACGGATTTCGTCCCCATCGGTCCCTGGAACACTGATGGAATCCTGGTGGCCAATCCTTTACATTCCCAGGCACGATCCAGCTATATCCAGGGTCTGATCTCGCAAGGGCATCCGATCCTGTTTATTGGCGCAGGAGAAGCTGGTCCCACGATGGTTGCAGATAATGCGGGCGGCATCCAGGAAGCGATGCGTCACCTGGCCGACCATGGACA
>JBLMZU010000533.1:0-4593 GCA_050258995.1 Bacteroidota bacterium | reverse complement strand
AGTGCATGTTCCAGCTGGATGAAAAAACAGACCGAGTAACCCTCCGGCCGATGAAGGCCGGGGAGCCGGTCCAGCTGGAGCAAAAGGTCATCGCCAACCCGGGCTCGGTCGGGCAGCCCCGGGACCGGGATCCGCGTGCTGCATATGCCATCTATGACAGCACCCAAAAGATCTGGGAGCCGCGCCGGGCGGTCTACAACATTCCCGAGGTGCAGAAGCGCATCCGGGATGCCAGGCTGCCGGAAAAGCATGCGTTGCGGATTGCAGAGGGATGGTAGTTCGGGCGAAAGCCGGTAATGGCAAGCGGTAATTGGTAACTTGCAGGTGGGGAACATTTGGAGGAGGGGGGTCGTCCTTGGGGTGAAATCATCGCTTATTACGAAGGAGAAGATGAAATGAAACGGATCCTCTTGATTATCCTGGCCGTGGTGGGTGTGGTGTTCGTCATTGGACTGGCGTTCGCCGGCATGGCCACGCGGCAAAGCCTGGCAAACCGCTCCCTGTCTTCACCCAGTTTTGGGATGGGCGGGGGAGGAGCCCCAGTAACCCAGGCGCCCGCCGCCGTCGAAGCTCCCATGCCTGCCATGGAGCCTGGGGCAGCCCCCGCGCTGGATGCGGCCGGTAATGCGGTCAAGAGCATCGATTCCTATGCAACGGCGGGCCAGGCTGCACAGGAGCGGATAGTCATCCAGACCGCCGACCTAGCCATTGTAGTGACGGATCCTCAGACTCGTATGACAGAGATCAGCAAGATGGCCAACGACATGGGCGGCTATGTGGTCTCCTCCAGCCTGTACCAATCCTATGCCCCCTCGGGCAAGCAGGTGCCGGAGGCGACCATCATGATCCGTGTGCCTGCCGGGAAACTGGATGCGGCCCTGGCTGAGATCAAAAAGGGTGCCGGGGATGTGCAGCACGAGAACCGCTCCGGCCAGGATGTGACCAACGCCTATGTGGACCTGCAGGCCCAGCTCAAGGCCAAGCAGGCAGCCGAGGAACAGCTGCTCAAGATCATGGACCAGGCGGTCAAGGCGGAGGATGTACTGAACACCTATATGCAGGTGCAGACGATCCAGACCGAGATCGAGCAGCTCAAGGGCCAGATCAAGTACTATGATGAAGCAGTGGCATTGTCGTCCATCAACGTCCAGTTGATCGCCGAGGAGAGCACCCAGCCGATCGAAGTCGGTCCATGGAAACCGGCCGGCGCAGCCAAGCAGGCAGTCCAGGACCTCATCTACTTCATCCAGAACTTTGTCGACTTCCTGATCCGCTTCGTGATCTACATCCTGCCGGCGCTGCTCCTGATCGCCCTCCCGCTCCTTGTACTCTTCCTGATCGGGCGTGCCATCTATCGCAGGACTCGAAAGCCGAAGGCCAGTGTGGAAGAAACAGAGATCGGGAAGAAATAAAATTACAGGCAAGTGCAGAAGGACCCCCAGCATGGGCGGTCCTTCTGCAAGAGAGGTGGAGGCGGTGCATGAACCGCCTCCACTGTTATAATTTTCGATCATGGAAAAACTCGTCCGGGAAGCATCGACACTGTTCAACGTTCATATGACGGGGCGTCAGGTCAGCTTATTTCATGCCTATGAAAAGGAGCTGATCGAATGGAACAACAAATTCAACCTGACCGCCATCCGGGACCCTGAATCGATCCGCACCAAGCACTTCCTGGATTCCGTGTCCTGTGTGCTGGCCTGGAAGGCATCGCCGCCCAGGCGCCTGATCGATGTCGGGACGGGAGCGGGTTTTCCGGGCATTCCTCTCAAGATCCTGTATCCGAATCTAAAATTGACCCTGGTCGAATCGGTCGGCAAGAAGGCAAATTTCTGCCAGCACATCGCCCAGGTCCTCGGGTTCCAGCATGTGGATGTCATCCAGGCGCGGGCCGAGGATCTGGGACAGGACCCCCAGCACCGCGAAAAATATGACTGGGCGGTGGCGCGCGCGGTGGCGAACATGAAGGTGCTGAGTGAGTTCCTCATCCCTTTGGTGCGCGTGGGTGGGACGATGCTCGCCCAAAAAGGTGAAAGCGGACCGGCCGAGGCACAGTCCGCCGAGGGGGCAATGCATTTACTGGGTGGCAAGCTGAGACAGCTGATCCCTGTCAATCTGCCGGGCGTGGCGGATGACCGCTACCTGATCCTGGTGGACAAGATCGCGGCGACGCCGCCGAAATACCCGCGCAAGCCGGGCGTGCCGGCGAAACAGCCGTTGGGATGAAGAGAATGGTCAAGCGGGCGGTGGGCGTTAGCAGGTCTCTTCGACGATTGTGATTTTGTCTTCCTTGTTGGGGATGATGCAGAGGAATTCGAACGGTTCCTGGCCGGTGTTTTCATAGGAATGGATGGCGCCTGCAGGGATGAAGACCACGTCGCCGGTTTTGACGTGATGGGTCTCGTCGCCGATGGTGATGGTCGCTTCGCCGCGCAGGACGTATTGCTCGTGCTCAACGGTATTGGTATGGCGCGGCATCCCGCCGTCCCTTTGCATGGAAAATTTGCGCAGGGCAAAGTTGGGCCCCTCCTGGGAGGAGATCAGGACCTGGATGGTGGTGTCTTTTCCAGCGGCGACATTTTTTGCTTCCACATCGGTTGAATGTTTGATGGACATATGAAACTCCTTGATCCAGTCAATGCAAAAGCATTGCTTTGAACACTCTACTTGGTTTTGCGAGGAGATTGCTTCGCTTCACTCGCAATGACATCGTAATTACGGGATTCTAGTATTCGTGGGCCAGGGCGTATAGGTGGGTGCTACGGGCAGGACCAGGGTAACCGTCCCGGTCGGAGGCGGGGATGGTGTGAGGGAGGGTAAAGGGCTTGCAGTGAGGGTGGGAAAAGGCGTGATGGTCGGCGTGGAGGTGGCGGTGATTTTTCCGAGCAGGCTGAAGGCGAAGACCGATGCGGCAAGCATCACCAGGATCACGCCTGCCACACCTCCCGCGACCCAGGGGAGCCAGTCGTTTTTACGATTTTTTTTTACAATGAGCTTGAAATCGGAGGGGACGGAGACCAGGACGACCGTGATATTGTCGTGTCCGCCGCGCGAGTTGGCCAGCTCGATCAGCGCCCGCGCGGCTTCCTTTATATTGGGCCGGGTGCGGACCGTTTCCAGGATCTCGTCGTTCCACACCAAGTCGGTGAGGCCGTCACTGCACAATAGAAGTACATCATCCGGCAGAATTTGCACGCCCTGGTTGTCCTCCGCCTGCTGGTCGGCCTGACCGTCAAAGAACTTCAATCGGAAGTCGGGATCGGGCGGCTCGGGGGAGCCCAGATACCGGCGGATGACATGCACGTTTGGGTGCTCACGCGCCAGCTCGGGAGTCAGAATGCCCTTTTCGATGGCTTCCTGCACCCAGGTATGATCCACGGTCAGCTGCTGGATGCGGCCGCCGCGCATCAGGTAGATGCGCGAATCGCCCACATAACCCGTGTACAGCTTATCGCCGATGATCCAGGCCATGGCGCAGGTGGCCCCCATGCCTTTGAGATTTTCGTTGGAGGCGGAATGGGCTGCGATCGCGTTGCTGGCCTCGGTGACGGCATTCTCCAGGATCTGGCGGACATGTTTTCCGTCGCTCTTGGCCACCACCTGCATGATGTGGTTGACCGCCAGTTCGGCCGCCACCTCACCGGCGCGGTGCCCGCCGATGCCGTCTGCCAGCACCGCAAACAGCACCGGGACGCGGTTGTTCTCCTCCAGCACAAAGGACGTGACGGCATACCGATCCTCGTTATTCTTGCCCGTCATGCCGGCATGGGTCTGAGCTTCGACGTTCAGGTGAGCGCGTGTCGTTCGGATCATACGCTAAATATAGTATAAACCGTCACGCAGATTTCCCTGCTGTTTTTAAAGCAAACTGCGCGGGGTTCTTCATTGGGTTTACTTCCTTACGATAACTTTCGGCTCGGGGGCGACCGGGGCGGGATTTAGGTCAAAGCGGTAGACCAGCTGCCCGAAGTGGATCCTGTCCCCGTGCGCGAGGCGTTGCCCTTCGCGCGTGACCGGCTCATAATTTACCCACGTGCCTGCGATCGATCCATGATCGTAGATGATGAAGCTGCCATCCTCCGCTTGTTTAATCCGTGCGTGAAGCGGCGAGATGGATGGATCGTCAAGCACACGCTTCGATTGTACCGGGTCTGTGCCAAATGTCATATCCTTTTCCGCCAGTGGAATCGGTGCTGCGCTGGCCGGTTCGCCGCCATTTGTCAGGCGGGTCAGATAGGCAGGTGCCAGCATGACCACCCGCGTCGACCTGGGTTGAAATTTCTCGATGATCCTTCTGGGCTGGGTCTTGGCTTTTTTGGTGGCCGAGGTGGGAGGCTCTGCAACCGCGACGACCGGCTGGGTGACAGGGTCTTCCATCTGGCGGCGCCTAGCCTTGCGTCTCCGGAAGAGAACGATGTTGGTACGTCCTCTCAGCAGGATGCCCAGCAGCAGGATCCCTGCCAGGGCGATGGCTCCGATAATGATATAGGAACTGTAACGGCCAACAAAACCACGAATGCCACCCGGCGGCTGGACCACGGTGATGCTGATGGGCGTCGCCATGCTCTTCTTGCTGAGGCCAAGCACATCCTC
>JBLMZU010000532.1:0-4038 GCA_050258995.1 Bacteroidota bacterium | reverse complement strand
GGTGGTTCCGTTGTAGCTTCCAGAAGTTGGCCGCACTGCGGGCAATTGGTCAAGTGATGCGGCACCGTACTGGTGAGTCGTTCCGCTGGATGGCGATGAAGCCCAGGATCTCGGAGGCCTGCGCCTCCTGGGAGCGCAGGCCGGCCTCTCTGGCCAGTCGTAATGATTCCTCCACGTACTGCTGCGCGAGATCGGGATCGTGATATAGCTGCACGATGACCCGCGCCAGCCGGTTCAAGGACCGGCAGACCCCATATACATCCCCTTCGTTCTGGGCGAGGGAATAACTTTCATGCAGGGCGGCCTCTGCCTCCTGGCGCAGTCCCAGAAATTCGAGGGGATAGGCCAGCACGACCAGCGCAAAGGCCAGCCCACGCCGGTCCTGGCTCTGGCGGTAGAGAGCCACACTTTCCTCGGCAGCTTGTTTTGCATTCACATTATCCCCGAGGGAGAGATATAAGCGGGTAAGCCCGCGCAATGCCCGGGCCCGAGAGATGAGACGCTGCTCCGCGGTTGTCCCTGCGGAAAGCGGAGATTGGTCCACCTGTTCCAGGGCTTTTTGTGTCCAGCGAAAACCCTCCGCTGAGTATCCGCTTGCCGTCCAAAAGAGGTTGGCAGCTCCCACGATCCGCAGGGCGCTATCCGGATCGCGGTTGAGCCCCCAATCGAGGGCGGCCCGCAGGTTGTCCTGCTCGGCTGCCATGCGGCTCTGCCACTCCACCTGGTCGCTGCCTTTCAACTTTTCATCCACCAGCTCGGCAAACTCGACAGAATACGCAAGGTGCCTGTCCAGCACTTTCTCCACTTCGTCGGTCTCAAAGAACCTTTCACGCGAGTACTGGCGAATCGTCTCCAGGCGATGGTAGCGAATCCCAACCGCCGTTTCCTCCATAAAGATGAGCGATTTATCCACGAGCCTCGTCAGCAGGTCGAGGACGTCAAACCTGTTGACCGTGATCCCTTTTCTGGCGGCAAAATAGTAGGCAGGACTATCTTCATAGCCGCAAACCGCCTCCGCGGCTTCAAGCGTCCATCCACCAACGAAGACGGCCAGCCGGCGAAACAGGGCCTTCTCCTGGTCGGAGAGCAGGCTGTAGCTCCAGTCGATCGTGGCGCGCAGGGTCTGCTGGCGGGGCAGGGCGGTGCGGGAACCGCCTGTCAATAGACGGAAGCGATCGTCCAGCCGGGCCGCGATTTGTTCAGGGGATAATACTCTCACCCGCGAAGCAGCCAGCTCGATCGCCAGGGGAATGCCGTCGAGACGGCTGCAGATTTGAATCAGCGATGAAGCATTCTCCTGGGTCAGGGCAAAAGCCGGCTTTGCGGTCACGGCCCGTTCGAGGAACAACCGGATCGAATCCACTTTCGCCAATTGTTCCAGGGGCGGTACTTTCCCGGCGGCCGGAGCGTGCAACGAAGGAACACGATATGTATATTCCCCATTGATGCCCAGCGCCTCCCGGCTGCTGGCCAGGATGCGAAGATTGGAGCAGGATTGCAAAAGGGTTTCGCTGATCTGGGCACAGGCCTCGATCAGGTGCTCGCAATTGTCCAGCAGGAGCAGGATGCTTTTCTCACGCAGGTGATCGCTCAGAACATCCAGCGCATTCCGATGGGTGTCCTCCCGCAGGTTGAAAATGGAAAATAGCGTGGAGAGGATCAGTGCCGGCTCATTGACGGGTGCAAGCTCCACGAGCCATACGCCGTCTGAATACTCAGACAGGCACTGCGATCCAACCTGCAGGCTGATCCGTGATTTCCCTACACCGCCTGAACCGGTCAGCGTCACCAGGCGGTACGTGCTCACAGCCTGCCTTATTTCTTTCAGCTCCTTTTCACGCCCGATGAAGCTGGTCATTTGTGCGGGAAGATTGTGGCGGAACGCGTCGAGCGTTTTGATCGGCGGGAAATCGCTGGGAAGATCTGCAATGATCAACTGATAGATGTGTGCGGAATGGATCATGTCCTTCAGACGCCGCTCGCCCATATCGCGCACCGTTATTCCTTCCGGCATCTCATCGCGAATCAGCCCAAGAGTCTCGTGGGAGATGAGGATCTGGCCCCCATGCGCCGCGGACATCAGGCGCTGCACATGGCTGAGTGTCAGGTATCCGTGATATTCCCTGTTTTCCTGAATCTCGGCCCTGCCTGTATGGATTCCCATCCGTACTTTGACGGGAGCAGGCGACCAGGGCTCGGCCTGCAATCTCTTTTGTGCCTCACAGGCAGCCTGCAGCGCATCGCGCGCCTGATGGAATGCCACGCAGTAGGAATCGCCGGCAGTCTGAAAGAGAAAGCCGCCGTGTGCTTCGATGGCGTGATCCAGAATTTCGTTATGGCGGGCTAACAGGATGGGTAGATCATCCGGGAATTGCTGCGCGAGTTTCGTACTGCCTTCGATATCGGTAAATAGGAATGTTACTGTGCCAGAGGGAAACATACCTTTAAAACACCTCTTCCGTTCCTAACACAAAAAAGAGCTCTCCTGGAATTGCCCGGAAATACCGCCAGCAGTGCAACTGCTGGTGAAATCTTTAAAAAGTTTACTTTTGTTTCTTTGCCTCCGCCAAAAAATCGAACGGCGGCCTCTGGTTCAACTTGATCAGGTTCGCTCCCATCTCGCCGACGTAGAGCGCAGAGAGCGAACCGGTGTCACAGCTCAAGCGCTGGAAGTGATCGAGCGGTAGTCCCAGGAAGTGTGCCACTGCCAGCTTGATCGGGTCGGCATGGAACACGACGGCGACAATGTCCTTCGGCTTGTTGTGGGTTTTCGCGATTCTTTCCAGGGCATTGGCGATGCGCGTCTGGACACCGGGGAAGGATTCGCCGTCCGGGAACTGGAAGCGGGACGTGGAGTGCTGGACGACCTTCCAGGCATTGGTCAGCCGGAGGGACTTGATCGACTTGCCCTGCCAGCGGCCGACATTCGCATCGCGCAGATCCGGCTCGGGGAGGATCTGCAGGTTGCGCGCCCGGGCGATAGGCTCGGCGGTTTCCATTGCCCTTTCCAGCGGGCTTGAATAAATTGCCTTGATCGGGACCTCTTTCAGCGCTTCGCCCAGCGCCTGGGCCTGTTTCTGTCCCCGCTCGTTAAGGTGAATCCCAAGGATCTGACCGGGTAACCGGCCCGTTTTCACATAATCATTTTCGCCATGACGGATAAGCAAGAAAAGCGGCATACACCATTCCCATCTGTAGAAATAAAGTATCTTCCTATTCTACCGCTTGTCGCAGGAATATGAACCTTTTCGGGAAATGCAGACCGAATTCCAAAGCGACCGGTTGAGTGATTACATTTGACAAATTGACACAGATTTTTCGAAATGCTACAATGCAACCGATTGCACTGACGAAATCAATACGATGAGCAGGAAGACCGTTGAAACTCTTGAATATCCCACCCGGCTGGCAAATGTTTCCATGTCAGCGATTTCACGAGCTTTAAATAATCGCCCCCTCCTCCATCAGGAAACAAAAGAACCATGTCAGGCCATCGCCCAGGTACAGTATTTCCGCATTCATGCCTGCGCCTGTCCTTCCGACTGCGCCCAGGCAATATGGAAGCCTTTGTCGCGATCGGTTGCAGCAAAAGAGGATCCCACCGATCCAGACTTGATGCAGGCGATCTGGCTGAAAACAAGATAACCGAAAAGGAGATGTTATGAACAATATGAAAGGTACAGGGGTGGATATGTCCGTGTTAGCGGAATCCGAAGTCGCCGGGCGGGTGGAGGCGCTCCTGGAGCAGATGAGCCTCGAGGAAAAGGTCGGGCAGCTGGCGCAGATCGGCGGGGCCGACTGGAATTTCGGGCCGCCACCGGAGGACCTCATCCGCCAGGGGCGGGCTGGCTCGGTTCTCTGGCTCAATAACACAAGGCGCTTCAACGAGCTGCAGAAGGTGGCGGTGGAAGAGAGCCCGTCCGGCATCCCGCTGCTCTTCGCCCTGGATGTGATCCACGGCTACCGCACGATCTTCCCGGTGCCGCTGGCCATGGCCGCCTCCTGGGATCCGTCGGTCGCAGAACAGGCCCAGGCCGT
>JBLMZU010000531.1:0-3753 GCA_050258995.1 Bacteroidota bacterium | reverse complement strand
CGCGGCAAACACGAAGTGGTCGACCTGGTGTTGGAGAATCGTGAGCTTGCCAAGATCAAATCCACCTACGTGGATGCCCTGCAGGCGGCCCTGAATCCAGACACCGGCTGCGTGCACACTTCCTACAGCCAGACCGGTGCAGTGACCGGGCGCCTCTCGTCGGTGAATCCGAACCTGCAGAACATCCCGATCCGCACCGAGGAGGGACGGCGCATCCGTAATGGTTTCGTGGCCGGCAGGGATACTGTACTTCTGTCTGTCGACTACTCCCAGATCGAGCTGCGCATCGTTGCCCACATGGCCCAGGACGAGGCCATGCTGGCCGCCTTCCGCGCCGGGCAGGATATCCACACCACGACGGCGATGGCGATCTACGGCGTGTCCGCCGACCAGGTCACAAAGAACATGCGCCGCCGTGCAAAGAGCATCAACTTTGGCCTGATCTATGGCATGTCCGTGTTCGGCCTCACCCGCTACACAGACCTGACCCTGGCGGAGGCGGAGGAATTCGTCAAGGCCTACTTCAAGCAGTTCCCGGGCATCAAGAAGTACCTGGACGGCATCCGCAAGCTGGCTGCCCAGCAGGGCTATGTTGAAACACTTCTCGGGCGCAGACGGTACTTCCCGGCGCTCCAGAGCAAGCAAAATGTCCAGGTCAAGAACCGGGAGGAGCGTGAAGCGATCAACGCTCCGATCCAGGGAACCGCCGCGGATATCATGAAGATCGCCATGCTCAAGATCCCGCCTGCCCTTAAAGAAGCAGGCTTGAAGGGCAAGATGCTCCTGCAGGTGCATGATGAGCTCGTACTCGAGGTCCCAGACAAGGAGCTCAAAAAGACCGCCCGCCTCGTGCAGGAAATCATGACCAATGCCTATCCCCTCGACATCCCGCTTTCCACCGAAGCTCGTTATGGAAAGAACTGGGGCGATATGAAGGAGATATAACCCGTAGGTCACGCTTGCCGCGAGGCATCCTGTAAAGGCAGCGTGACCTTATGTTTTAAAAACACAGGAGATGGCGAATATCAGCCATAAAACCAAAGTAGGATTAAGCTCGAAATCCCCTACGGTATAATAGATTCCATGCCCGGACGAGAAGACATCTTCCAAAAAGCAATGAACGAGGGACACTCCGCAGCCTGGGATCAGGAATGGGGCAAGGCCGCGATCGCCTACCGCCAGGCGCTGCAGGAAATACCGGACCAGCCCAAGGCACTCACCAGCCTCGGACTGGCGCTTTTCCAGCAGGGCAATTACGAAGAGGCCCTGCAGATCTACAAGCGCGTTGCCCAGATCACTCCCAGCGATCCGGTCCCCATGGAAAAGCTGGCCCAGCTCCTCGAGCGGACCGGCCATCTCAAGGAGGCCATCGACGCGGCGTACCGGGCAGCCGATCTCTTCCTCAACCAGCGCGATATCGACAAGGCGATGGAGAACTGGGTCCATGTTACAACCCTGGATCCAGAGCACATCCTGGCACATTCCCGTCTGGCACTGGCTCATGAAAAACTTGGACATAAGCAGCAGGCGGTCACGGAATACATTGCAGTGGCCAGCCTCGTCCAGCGCACCGGCAACATGCAAAAGACCGCCGAGCTGATCAACAAAGCCCTGGCGATCAATCCCGAGAGCGCGGAGGCAAAACAGGCCCAGGCGCTGCTCCGCTCAGGACAGCTCCTGCCCAAACCCATCCGCCCCAAAGGCGGGACCGGGCCGATCGCCATGGCCCAGGTCAGGCAGCTGGACCAGCCCAAGAAGCTGGCCGATTCAGGCCTGGACCCGATCTCCGAGGCGCGTCAGAAGGCGCTAACCCGGCTGGCAGAGATCCTCTTCGAATATTCCACCGACGACGGTGAAACCGTCCAGAAGCGGCGCGGGCTGCAGGCGCTCATGCGGGGGACAGGCAAGCTCTCGATGCAGGCATCCGAGCAGACGAAGGTGGTCCTGCATCTCGGCCAGGCGATCGACGCGCAGACGAAAGGCAACGAGAACCAGGCAGCCGAGGAGCTGGAGCATGCCCTCGAGGCAGGCTTCAACCATCCCGCACTGTACTACGACCTCGGCCTGATGCGCGCCCGCGGCGACAGGCTCGAGACTGCTCTCAAATATTTGCAGCTGGCCGTCAAGCATCATGATTTCAGCCTGGCTGCCCGTCTCCTGCTGGGACAGATCAATCAGAAACTTGGACGGTTCCGGCCTGCGTCCATTGAATATCTCGAAGCCCTACGGATCGCCGACTCGATGGTAGTCCCTCCCGAAAAGGCGGAGGAGATCAGCCAGATGTATGAGCCGCTGATCGAAGCCCAGCAGTCTGAAAAGGATGAAGCTGCGCTCCGGCGTCTGTGCGACAACATCAACGAGATGCTCATGCGCAAGAACTGGCGCGACCACCTGTACCGGGCGCGCGAGCAGATGCCCCGGTCACAGGAGGAGGAAATCCTCATGCCGATCGCAGAAGTCATCCTGCAGGCCCAGTCCAGCCAGGTGCTGGAGGCGATCAATCACATCCACCAGCTCGCCCGCGCAGGACAGCTGCGCTCTGCCATGGAGGAAGCCTACCTGGCTATCACGTATGCTCCAACGTATCTGCCCCTGCATACCCTGATCGGAGATTTGCTGGTCCGTGAGAACCATACCGAGGAAGCCATTGCCAAGTACTCTGTTGTCGCCGAAGCCTACAGCGTGCGCGGGGAGGCAGCCCAATCGGCCAAGATGCTGCGCCGGGTGGTCCAGCTCGCTCCCATGGACATGGCGGTCCGTTCCAAGCTGATCGATCAGCTTGTGGCGCGCGGCCAGGTGGACGAAGCCATCCGTGAATATCTCGAGCTGGCCGATATCTACTACAGACTCGCCGAGCTGGACAATGCCCGTCGGACGTATACCCGGGCCCTGCGTTTCGTCCAGCAGGCCAACGCCGACCGGAGCTGGAACATCCACATCCTCCAGCGCATGGCGGATATCGATATGCAGAAGCTGGATTGGAAACAGGCAATCCGCGTCTTCGAACAGATCCGCACCCTGCGCCCCGATGACGAAGGGGCGCGCAAGAATCTAATCGATCTCAATCTGCGGATGGGTCAGCCTGCCCAGGCCTATGCCGAGCTGGAAAATTACCTGGCCTATCTACAAAGCAGCAACCACAGCGGCCAGGGGATAAAGTTCATTGAAGAACTGCTCAAGGATAACCCGGAGGATCTGGCACTGCGCCGGGCCCTTGCCCAGCAATACCAGCAAACCGGGAGGATCGAAGATGCCGTCACCCAGCTCGATTCCATTGCAGACTCCTTCCTGAGCGCCGGGCGCAAGGAGGAGGCGATTGTGACCATCAATCAGATCCTGTTGATGAACCCGCCCAGGTCGGACCAGTATCGGCAGCTGCTCATGCAACTGCAGGGAAGATAAAGTACGGGCCCGTCACAAGTAGGTGGCGGGCTTTTTGTTACCATGCCAGACAGGCTCGGATCATAATGTTAATGGGAGGTTAGCATGTTGTGCTTTTCATCCACGCCATGCCCCGTTTCGTACGGGAGGAGTGCTATAATCCCAGCGACTTAAACTGGAGAATATATGCCAAAAACTCAAAACCGCGCCGTGATGATCTGGCTGTTCACCTTTGCCTTCATCGTGGCGTTTCTTGTTGTCTTTGGCGGATTCGTCCGCCTGACGCGCTCGGGACTCTCGATCACCGAATGGAACCCCATCAGTGGGGCCGTGCCGCCCATCGGCCAGCAGGCCTGGCAGGAGGAGTTCAGC
>JBLMZU010000530.1:0-8429 GCA_050258995.1 Bacteroidota bacterium | reverse complement strand
GGCGTAGATATTCGAAATAACGTCCCACCTGCGGCTTTCCGGAATCCAATGGATAGATCTCCTGGACGGCGCGCAGGGCAAAGACACGTCCCACCACGCTGGCAGTCTTGAGGGCGAGCTGGTAGGAGGGCGCCAGGCGGTCGATACGGCTTCGGATCACACCCTGCACCGTATCCGGGAAATTGAGTGCACGCAGGTCACTGTCCTCTGACAATCTGCATTCGGCATGATCCACGAGGATCACGCCCGTATCGCGCAGGGAATAAGCGAGCTCTTCGCTAAAGAACGGATGACCCTCTGCCTTGGCCAGGATCAAGTCCCGAACCGGTTCGGGAAGGCTTTTCACCCCAAGCCTCTGGCAGACGAGGGACGTGATCTCCTCCTGATTCATCTGGCCGAGCCTGAGTCGTGTCGTTTGTGGCAGATCCAGAACGACGCTCAGCTGCTCGGGGATATTTCCCAGGATCTGACGCGTGGAGAGGACGATCATTGCGTTGGTCAGGGCGCGGGCTGCATCTGCCGCCAGGGCCAGGGAGGAGGAGTCGAACCAGTGAGCATCCTCCAAAACAAGGACCAGGGGTGAATCACCGGCATGGGCCTCGAGAATGGAGACCAGGAGCTGGCGGGTATTTTCGGCGCGTACCAGGCCGGTCATCTGTCCCGTCAGTGAATTGTCCTGCACGTCCAGGCTCAAAACCGGCGCCAGCAGGGGCACGCGTTCGAGAAGGTTTTCTGCATGCCGCGTGATCCATTCCAGTGCTCTTGCACGACGCCCTTCACCATCGTCCACAGCTTCCAGGCCAAAGATCGTCTCAAAAATGGGACGCCAGGCATGGTATCCAGTGGACTGTTCCACGGCATAACCGGCTCCGATCAGCGCGGGAATTTTTTCAGCCTGCACATGAGCCAGAAAATCACCGATCAGGCGGGATTTGCCAATTCCAGCATCCCCTTCAATGACCACCACGCGGTTCGCAGTGGCGGGAATGTTTTGCAGGATTTCATAAAGCAAAATCCGCTCGGTCTGCCGGCCGACCATGATCTCGCTCGACAAATGCCTGTCTGCCGGTGTTTTTTTACTCGAAAGGGACAATTCGAAAACTTTTACAGACTTTTGGATTCCCTTGACGCTGATTTCCCGGGACAGCTGCCATTGGAAGCGATCGCCGGCGGCTTCTGCAATGCGCTCACTGACCAGCATGTGACCCGGGTGGGCCGCCTGCATCAGGCGGGCTGCCAGGTTTATCTCATTTCCCATGGCTGCGAATGTACGCCATTCCCGGCTGCCGATCGAGCCGGACCAGCTTGTGCCACGTGTAATTCCGATCCGGACATTATAGATAAAATCCAGTGACGGAGGCTTGGAGAGCAGGGATTGGGCCAACGCGACCGCCCGGTTCGCATCATCTTCATAGGTATAGGGCGTACCCAGGGCGATATAAAAATAACTCCCCTTATCGCCCGTGATTACATTGAGAAGGGTGCCGCCATAATGCTCCACACGCTCGTAGACCCATCGGAAGAACATGTCCAGTTTTGCACCGGCTTCGGCATCATGTTCATAATCGATCCCGGAGAAGTTCATGAACAGGGCGACAGAGGGCCGCAGCTGGGCCATGAACAGTTCCTGGTCGCTGCTGACATAGTCAAAAATGAATGGATGCAGCCACGGCTTGACCTGCTCCTTGTCCAAAACTGGAGGATCGGGCCAGGGCGCAGGCTCATGCATCTTATGCAGGTCGCCCAACACAGAGACTGATTGCCCTCTCTTCGTTTGTCTCTGCTCCAAAACACTCGCCTCTTTTCCCAACAGGGTTGCCGTCTTCTCTGAGACAACCACCTGCCCCTTGCCGGCAAGGCCCTCCGCTGCAGACACTTCGTCAAGCAGGGTCCCACCCAGAACTTCAAAGACCCGTACCTGAGGATCCCCAATCAAAAACCTGCGGACTGTCCCGCAGGCTGCAGCGGACTTGATCTCCAATGTCACTGAACGGTTATCGGGCAGGGAAAATTTTGAAACTGCGAGCAGGGATTTCTGCATCTCAAAAGCTGCAGTGACCGCGCGCTGGGCCGCGTCCTTTTCCGTACCTTCAAACCAGGAAAGCAGTGCATCCCCTCCTGAAGAAATAACACTGCCATGATAACGGACTACCTGGGCAATGAGCACATCAAAGACCTTATCCAGGAACTGGCTCAGCTCCTCGGCACCGCGCTGGTGCCCCAGGCTATTCACCAGTAATTCTGTAAGCGTGGTAAAGCCTGAAATATCTGTGAACAGCACTGCACCGTGACTCATCGAGGGAATCGGATTCCCAGTCGCGATGGCAAAGCGTCTATCGATTGGCATATAGACACTATACCGATCCATGTCTTCCTTCCTCTTCAAAGCGGATTAATTCCGTCAAAGATATGCGATTAGGATTCTACTCCAAACGATCTGGAAATGCCGATACTCTGCCTTCGTCCCTACATAATCTTTTTCCATCTCTGGCCTAAAAGCTGACGGTCACCGTTCCTTCCGGTGACCGTCGTATTTTGATCAATCAACAACCTGGACCTTGGGTATCTCGTTGTTCTTTTGATCCTCGGCATGCAGACGATTTGCCCGGTTGATCAACGGGATCGCGGGCAGGAGCAGCAGGCTCGCCATGCTGATCGCTGCCTGCACCGACGCCAGGCTGACCAGTGCGGCCACAGGTCCGCTCATGACCTGGCCGATTGCATCCACCTGGCTGGACATGGAGAGTACGGTGGCCCGTGCATCCGGATCCAGACGCTGGTTGACCCAGGCATTGTAGAGCGGTCCCATGATGTTGCGCAGGATGCTCACCAGCGTTACTGCCAGCACGCTGACCGCCAGCGCAGGCGAGAATGCAAAGGTGAGGATCGCCGCCGAAATCCCGACCGTGATCCACAGCATGGCCCGGGCAATGGACGGCGCATGATTGGCATCCAGCCGCTTCTCCACCTGGCGCGTCGCCAAAATCGACAGCAGCATGCCTGCCGCCCGCAGGACTCCGAAGAAGGCCACCTCGTTCATGCCAAAGAGACTGGGGAGGGTAAAGTGATCCACCAGGTATTTGACCCACAGGCGGTCCCAGCCCTCGGAGTACAGGCCGTAGATGAAGCCAATTCCCAAAACAGACAACAGGACCGGGCGGGAGCGGACCGCATTCAGCCCTTTATGGAAAATATCCGCCATATGCTGGAAGGAATTGCGGTCTTCAGGCCGGGTGGGCTTGAATCCGTTTTCCGGCATGAACAGCAGCAGGAAGAGTCCCATGGCGGCCACGGCGAAACCGCCGGCCAGGATGGGCACATTCACGGCGATATTCCCCAACGGGATGGCCAGCAGCATGCCGATCAAAGCACCCGCCAGATCATACTGGTTGCCGCGCAGGAAGGCCCGGTTGGCGTTCTCCTCTCCGATCTCATCCGAGAGCCAGGCCTGTGTGGCGCCGCTGGTGAAGGTGTAGCCGACTCCCCACAGGAGCTGGGTGAGCAGGATCATGCCAAAGACCGGGAACGTGCCTTCCACCAGGAAACCCAATCCCATCAGGAAATAACCGATAACGATGGAGACCCGCCGCGAATAGGCATCGGCCACGATCCCGGTGGGAATTTCAAAGAGCAGAATGGTCACTTCCACGGTGGTGCCCACCAGTACAAGCTGTGTTCCGGTCAGTCCTGCCACAGTTGCCTCATACAATGAGGCGACTACAAAGATCATGCTGAAGAACAAACCGGTCAAGAACTGGAGGCCCAGATATAACTTATAAGCGTCGACCTTGCGAAACATGTTTATCCTTTACTCGAAAAAAGCGCTGCGTACAGCGCGGGATTTAATGGGCAGGAACATCTCCCTTCTGCCAGGATAATCTTTTCGATAGGATTACAGCTTTCATTTTGCCTCCAGCTCATGATTAAATGTTTTGATTCAAGGAAAGCGATATAAATCTCGCATTTCAAAATTGATGCACTCAGGCCACCGGCAAAATATCGGATGGCTTTTTCGGGAACAGAATGTTGATCAGGGCCTGGACTTCCTGGCTATCACACCAGCAGTCTGCAAAGGATTGGTGAAGCTCATCATAACTGCGGTAACCAAACAGGATCTGCAGAAAGGTCCGCTCGGGAAAGGCAATGGATCCTTCATCCTCGGGCGAAGGGCTCCATGCTTCGATGGCTGTGATCTTTCCTTTTTCAATCCTCAATCTCAACCCCTGGCGGTAAAAACTGATCCTGATCTCGAGGCTATGCCCGGCGGCAATCGATCCGGCAATTCGTTGTTCGAGGGCGGGCTTGATATGGTTCAGAAAGCCAGCCAGGTCCGGGACGCGCAGGTAAAAGGCATAAGGAGTGCGTACATCCGGCAGGTTCCTTCCCAGCGCTTGATAGACGGGATGTTCGGTGCCGAGCATAAAGGCAAACGACGAGCAACTCCTGCCATCACGCTTCGCATATTCCTGTCCTTGATTCCATATATAACGGACGACTGCCGGTGTCACTGCCAGCCAGGACACGCCGGGCTTCAGCTCATACCACAGTACGCGAAGGCCTGTTTGATCCAAATAGGTCGGGTGCTGGAAATACCCCAACGTCTCCCCTGACAGATCCTCGATCATAAGCATTGGATAGTGATCCGCATTGTTCTCGCTCTGACCATCGAGCTCATATTTGAAAATCTCAGGCGTCCGAATACAGGCGATCGCATGGCGCTGGATGGCACGCTCGTATAACCCGGAGATCAAGGCCAGGTCGGCATCCCCGGCAGGGCGGATCCGATAAGCCTCCTGTTCGCCATCCTTGAGTCTGGGAATATGGGCTTCATAACCGACACGGCGGCCGGCCAGGTCAAGTGCCATCTCATAGCCGAACAAACGATAATAATAGGGAATCCCGGTAATGACTTGAACCTGGTGGCCGCGCTCCGCGCTCCAGCGATGAATTTCTTCAAACTGGGCGCGGACCAGCCCGCGGTTGCGATATTCAGGCGCGGTGCCGACCAGCTCAGGGCGCCCCACGCCAAATTCGAGGCCCTCATACGACCAGGTCTGGGGGATCAGGTTCATGGATGAGACGATACGCCCGCTGGCCGTCTCTTCCACGATTGTGAAATCGTCAGGGTGAAACGTCGGGTGGGGGCGGGTGAGCAGGTCGCGTGTCCAGGCGGCGATGCGCATGCCATCCTGTTCATCATCGCCGTGAATCCTGCCGTTGAACTCTGCCAGCGGTTCAGCATCTTCAATTGTCGAGCGACGCAGGACCAGGCCATTGCCCAGATCCCGCAAAATGATTTTGGGTTTAGCGAACATGATATGTCCTGTGCGGGGATCGTCCGCGGTACTGCCGCACAGGACAATCGCCGTTACAAGAGTTGTTTCAGTTGCTGCAAGGCAGACTCGGCATCCTTGAAATGGATGCCCTTCATACCGACCTTTTCGCAGCCTTCGATATTGACGTAGAAATCGTCCACAAAGACGGCCTCTTCAGGCAGCACGCCGGCCTGCTCCAGTGCGATCTGGTAGATGCGCGCATCCGGCTTGGCCACACCGACCTCGGCTGAGATCACGATGAGATCAAAGGCATCGATCATCTTCTCGCGCACCATATAGTCACGCAGGTCGCTCCAGTTGTTCGAGATCAGCCCTGTTTTGTGAGAGCCGCGCAGGGAGCGCAGGAAGTTCAGGATGTCGCGGTCGACGATGTCTCCGGCAAAGAACTCATTGCGGATCGACTCCAGCTCCTCCAGCGGACGCTTCAAGCGTTTCAATACCGCCTCCCAGTGGTCCCGGGAAGTGATCCCACCCGTGGCTGCCCGAATGCCCGTTTCGCTGTTGAAGACGACCCTGTCCAGGTCCTCATATTCCATGCCAAGGCGTTCCGCCAGCTGCTGGCGCGGCGCCTGGTACTCTGTACGAACGATGACTCCGCCCAGGTCGAAGAAAACTGCACGAATGGTCATGAACTCTTCTTGCTGGCCGCCTTCTTCGTGGTGGTCTTTTTGGTGGCTGCAGGAGTCGTCTCTGTCTTTGCCTTTGCAGCCTTTTTTGCCGGGACAGGCTCGGGCTCAGGCTGCGCCGGGGCCGCGGTCTCCTCCTCGTGCTGCGGAAGAGGCGCCTCGGACTGCGGGTTCTTCTTCATATCCTTTTCGAACTGCTTAAGCTCATCCCGCCAGTTGGGCATGGCCATCTCCAGCTTTTGGCGGGGAATCGGCGTGGCGCGCCGGCAGCGCGGGCAGTGGGCATCGTAATGGGTCAGGTTCTTGGAATCGACCTCCTGCAGGGCGTCCAGTAAGGCCACGCGGCTGAGGGTATAGGGGGTCTGGCAGAAAGAACAACGGATGTTCATAGGTACTCCTTTTGAGCATAGATTTTGGATGGGCCTGGCGAGAGGCAAATCCCTCGCCAGGCCGTTTCACGATCTATTCTGACAGAGATTCTACACTGATTTCCCTGCCGGGGCGCAATTCCTTTTCATATTGGTCGAAGGCCTGCTGCACGTGCATTCCGGCCCGCTCGTAAAGACGTAAAGCGCCGGTCAGGTTCTGTGCATCCACGCCCAGGCCCACCTTGCGCTTGCCGCGCCGGTAGAACTCGTTGAAGGAGTGGCGCAGGAGTGCAAGTCCAAGACCCTGCTTGCGCCATGGACGGCGCACGCCCAGCTCGCCGACCCAGCCCATCTGCGGGTCATCATGGGAATGCGGCCGGCAGAGATTGAATCCTGCGATCTGATCCCCGTCCATGGCCAGGAACCAGAGGGAGGGATCGAAGTCTTCCGCCTCGATTGTAAAGTGTTTGAAGCGCTTGAACCCTGTTTCAAAGGGCTGCTCCACAAAACCGAAGTGGTCGCGGAATGCGTCTGCGTCGGCCCGGTAGACGGCTTCGGCATCCGTTTCCGGGTTGAAGGTCCGCAGGAGGATGCCTTCCGGGAACGCCGGCTCGGGTATGGGGGCATCCATTTCGATGAGCATGTGATAGGAGCTGCGAATGTAGTGAAAGCCCAGGTCTTCGAACAATTTCCTTGACCCTTCCGCCTCCCGGTAGGTCCCCACTCGCGGCGCGAAGCGCAGACCTTCAGGCACCTCAGGGAGAGCGTGGATCGCATGCTGCCCGGCCCATTGCAGCAGCCAGGTGCCTATGCCCATGTTTTCGTACTCCGGATCGATGCGTCCCCAGATCCAGGGATGGACAGGCGGTTTCATGGTGGTCCATACCTCGACGTAACCGACCATGTGCCCTTTCGGTGAGAACACAACACGGACATCCTGGGCGGAATCAAAGCCGGGGGAATTCCATTCGTTGCGAAGAGCCTGCACATCGTTGAGCTCATCCCGCCCGATGATCGAGCGTGACCAGCGGTTGAACAAAATCAAGGCCTGCTCTGCATCATCCAGGTTTACACCCCGGGCAGTGAAGCCATGGGGTAAATCCACGATCGTTTCCTTTTGCAGGATTGCGTTCATTCCTATTCCTTTCTGATCACAGCGCCATTTATTTGCCCTGTGACATGATTCTTGAACTACGAAAGAGATCGCACACTCATCTCGGTGCCCGGACGCAGTTCCTTTTCATAATTGTCAAACGCCCGTTGGATATGCATGCCTGCATTCTGGTACAGGCGCAGGGCGCCGGTCAGGTTCTGGGCGTCCACGCCCAGGCCCACCTTGCGTTTGCCGCGCCGGTAGAACTCGTTGAACGAGTGGCGCAGCAGGGCCAGCCCTATGCCGCGCTTTCGCCAGGGACGCAGAACGCCCAGGCTGCCCACCCAGCCTGTCTCCGGGTCGGTATGGGAATGCGGGCGGCAGAGGTTAAAGCCGGCAATTTCCTCGCCGTCCATGGCCAGGAATAACAGGGCCGGATCGACCTCCTCATTCAACCAGTGATGTTTGAAGCGCTCCAGGCCCTCTTCATAGGGCTCCTCTACAAATCCGAAGTGGTCCCGGAAAGCATCCTGATCGGCACGATAGACGGCATCGAGATCCGTCCCGGGGTTGTACGTGCGGAGTGAAATGCCCTCCGGGAATTGCGGTTCGGGTACCGGTGCGTCCATTTCGATCTCCATAATGTAGAAACTGCGTACATAGTGATAGCCCAAATCATCAAACAGCTTCTTGGATTTTTCGGCCGCGCTCCAAACGCCGGTCCGGGGAGCAAATCGAGACCCGGCGGGTAATAGGGGAAGGACCTTCTTAACATGTTTCTCGGCCCAATGGAGCATCCAAGTGCCGATACCCAGCCCTTCGTAATCCGGATCGACGCGACCCCAGATCTCCGGATGGACAGGAGGCTTCCTTGTCATAAAAGTTTCGATGTAACCGGCCAGCTCGCCGTCCGGTGCAAAGACCAGGCGAATGTCCTCGGCGGGATCGAAGCCCGGAGTCTTCCACTGCCGGACCAGGTCTTCCGCACCCGAGCTGTCGTCCCATC
>JBLMZU010000529.1:0-4582 GCA_050258995.1 Bacteroidota bacterium | reverse complement strand
GTTATATTTCCGACCTGGCAGTCGATCAGAAGTTCGAAGGTCAGGGAATCGGACGGCTTCTGCTCGAGGTCGCCGAAGACTGGACGCGTTCCAACGGATACCATCTTCTCACGCTGTATGTGTTTGCCGGGAATACCCGCGCCCTGCAAATCTATGAGAAGCATGGGTTCAACTAGGAAGTGATCAAGTATGCAAAGAGAGTTCAATAAAGGGGATTCTTGTTCAGAACTACTCACTACAGCGGCACACATTTTATGGATAAAGGCTGGCCGCTGAAATAATTTTATTGATATTCGAAGGGAGAGAAGCATGTTGCAGAAAAAGGTTCCATCCATATTACAGGCCATCGGTAACACCCCGGTCGTTCGCCTCAACAAAGTGGTGCCGCCCGACAGCGCGGATGTGCTGGTCAAGCTCGAATACTACAACCCGACCGGTTCCTATAAGGACCGCCTGGCCCTGGCGATGATCGAGGAAGCGGAGAAGCGCGGCACTTTGAGGCCCGGCATGACCGTCGTGGAATACACGGGCGGCAGCACAGGCTCGTCCCTGGCCTTCGTGTGCGCTGTCAAGGGCTATCGCTTTCATGTGGTGTCCTCCGATGCCTTCGCCATGGAAAAGCTGCAGACCATGAAGGTCTTTGGCGCGGATCTGGAAATTGTCCCAAGTGAAGGTGGACAGGTAACCCCCGATCTCATCCCCCGGATGATCGAACGCGCCCGTGCAATCGCCGACTCGAAACCCAGCTATTTCACCGACCAGATCCGTAATTCTGATTCGGTTAAGGGCTACGAAGCGATCGGCCGCGAGCTGGTGGAACAGGTGGAAGGCCCCATCCACGCCTTCTGCGCATCCTTTGGCGCGGCTGCCATGTTAATGGGCGTGGCTCACATTTTACGAGAACATAATCCCTCCACCAGGGTTATCGCACTGGAACCGGCTTCCGCTCCCATGGTCTCAAAGGGCTACAGCGGCACTCATCACGTGGAGGGCATCGGCATCGGCCTGTTTCCCCCCTTATTGGACAGGTCGTTCTATGACGAGGCTCGCGGGATCGATGAGGCCGAATCACGCGAAATGGCCTGGCGCCTGGCAAGGGAGGAGGGTATCTTCGCCGGCACATCTTCAGGCATGAATGTCCTCGGGGCGACCGCCCTGGCACAGGAACTGGGCGTGGGACATGCTGTGGTTACGGTGGCAGTGGATAGCGGGCTGAAATATTTGGCTGGCGATTTATATGGCCAGGAGAATCCATCTGCATAAATACAAGGCAAATAAACTCAAGAAGGCACATAACAGGACCGGTAATTTCTGCAAACTTAGGGAATGAACCACAGTGACATGGAGACACTGGGAAAAACAATGAAACGCTCAGTGACTTGGTGTGTCTCCGTGGTAAGCGATCTTGGGCGATGAGCCTTAAGGGCGAAAAAGAGGAGCCGGCCCGGACATTGGGTCGGCTCTTTCAATGTTGCAGCGCATTATTCCTATACTTCCTGCTGCATCCTCCACCTCGAAAGCTGCATCAAGAGCCGGCCGCGTACGGTTGTGATCGCCCTGCGCACCGGGTGAAGGCGCAGCAGGAGCAGGACCATCACGATCAACCCATAGATCAACGGCCGGACGATCTCCCCTCGCAGGGCAAAGAAATCGCCCTTTTTACTCCAGCCATAATGCAGCACCACAAGCGGCGCGATCAGATAGACCAGCTGGTGCAGGCGCTTCCAGTTTTTCTTCAGGCGCATCTTCCACACATTGAAGGAGGTGAACGCCAGGGGCACCAGCAGCAGGAAGGAGATCATTCCCACAAGGATGTACGGCTTCTGAAAAATGGTCTGGGCGATCAGGCTCCAGGCCAGGCCGTAATCGAGATCCACAAAGATGATCACATGGATGGCCGCATACATAAACGCATACAGGCCGAGCGCCCGGCGGCGCTTAAGCAGCTCGGACCAATGGAAGAGCGTATTAAGCGGCGTGCAGGCCAGCGACAGCACCAGCAGGGTAATGGCCTGCCGCCCTGTGCGCTGCTCGAGCTCCTGGATGGGGTTGACGGAGACATGCCCTGTGATGAAATCGATCGCGATAAGCACGATGACAGACCACGCATACAGGTGCACGGCAATTTGGAGCGGGGTGTATCCTGCAGGTTTCTTTAAAAAATGTAAGGCCTGCGAGGTGTAGCGTTTGAAAAATGATTTCATTTGTATCTCAGTCTTTATGCGCCGGGCTTCCCCGGCGCTCGAGCGCGGGTGGGATTCACTTACGTTTCAGTCAATAGTTTTTATCGAGATCCATGCCGTTATACAGGGATGCCACCTGTTCGGCATATCCGTTGAACATCAATGTGGGACGGCGCTTCAGCTCGCCGATGCGCCGCTCGGTGGCCTGCGACCAGCGCGGGTGCGGGCGGTTGGGATTGACGTTGGAGTAGAACCCGTATTCGTTCGGGCCGACCGTGCTCCAAAGGGTGGCAGGCTGATCGGCAACCAATTCTATCTTGACAATGGATTTAATGGACTTGAATCCATACTTCCACGGGACAACGAGCCGGATCGGCGCGCCATCCGGATTGGGCATCGGCAGGCCGTACAGGCCGGTGGCCAGGATGGTCAGGTCGTGCATGGCTTCGTCGAGCCGCAGTCCCTCCTGATAGGGCCAGGGATAAAAAGGGCTGCTCTGACCGGGCATCTCCTCGGGACGATAGACCGTCTCGAAGCGGACGAACTTTGCATCCGAGGTCGGCTCCACTTCCTTCAACACATTCGAAAGAGAAAACCCGTTCCACGGGATGACCATGCTCCAGGCCTCCACGCAGCGCAGGCGGTAGATGCGCTCCTCCTGGGTGAACTTTCTGAGCAGGTCCTCGATGCCATAGGTTTTCGGCTTGTTGACCAGGCCGTAGACCTGCACGGTCCAGGGCGAGGTTTTGAAATCCTTGGACAGTTCAGCAACTCCCTGTTTGTCCGTGGTGAATTCATAGAAGTTGTTGTAGTTGGTTATCTCTTCATAGGTGTTTGCCGGGTCACCCAACTCATCCTTTTTTTGAGGAAGGTTCGCCGCCGCTGCAGGGATCGTTGGGGTTGCCTTCGGCGCGCATGCAGCCAGCAGCGCGGTCCCGGCCGCCAGTCCCGCGGCCTTCATGAAATCGCGGCGCGAAAGATAGAGCGAATAGGGTGTGATCTCAGATGACTTGACCGGTACGGATTTGTATGGGTTATCCATCATTACCTCTTTTTCTTAATAGGCTTCAGCCAGCAGCGCCTGGATATTCGCCTCTGTCTCCTGATATCTGCCTTCCCCGACATGCACATAACGGATGTGACCCTGCTTGTCGATCAAATACAGGGTGGGCCAGTAGCGGTTTTGATAGGCCTTCCAGGTGGCACCATCATTATCCTGGGCAACGGCATATTCGATCCCGTTTTGCTGGATGGCTGCCCGCAGGTTGGCAAGATCCGATTCGTATGAAAACTCGGGATAGTGATTGCCGATGATGACGAGTCCCTGGTTCTTGTATTTGCTGTGCCATTCCTTCAGGGACGGCATGACGTGCTGGCAGTTGATGCAGCCAAACGTCCACATCTCGAGCAGGACAACCCTGCCGCGCAGATCAGCCAGGCGCAGGGGAGAGTCGACGTTCAGCCAGGTCTCGTTCGCCAGCTCAGGAGCCGGTCCGAGATCGGGGAGGGATGCGGGAGTTTTAATCGCAGGTTGCATCAGTTGTAAATTCTCCGTCTTCGGCGAACATGCAAAAAGCACCAGGGTAAGCAAGCCAGGGACCAGTCGCTTCATGATCAGCCTCTTGATGCACTGATTGTAAGAAAACTTCCTTACGAAAGAATTACGCAATAATAAAAAGAGCCTAAGGATTTTGAAGCTCCCAGGCTCTCCATTTATGGCAGGGTAAACAGGAATTTTGTACCTTTTCCGGGTTCACTTACCACCCCGATATCCCCTCCATGAGCCCGTACAATGCCGCGGGCGATGGCCAGTCCCAGGCCGGCACCGCCCGTGCCGCGGTTGCGCGATTTTTCGCCGCGATAAAAACGTTCGAAGACGTGTGGAAGATCCTCTGCCCGGATGCCTTCGCCCGTGTCGCGCACGCTGACTTCCACGTTCTCCCGCGTCCGTAGCGCCCGGACCTCGATCGCACCGCCGGGGGGAGTGTGCCGCAGCGCGTTGCCGATCAGGTTATTGAGCACCCGCCCGATGGCCTGCGTATCCATGAAGACCGGGTCGACGCCGGGTTCGATCTGCCCCTCCAGTTTGATGCTCTCCCGATAGGCAAGCTCCGAAAAGCTTTCGAGCGTATCGGACACCAGGTCGCCCAAAGAGGACTGCGCCCGGTTGAGCGGAAATCCGCCTGCATCCAGCTGGGACATCTGGAAGAGGTCGTCGATCAGCGCCGAGAGGGACAGCACATCCCGCTGCGCCGTATTGAGATACCGCCTGACCGTTTCCGGCTCATCCACCACCCCGTCTGACAGCGCCTCCAGGATGGCGCGCACCGACGTGAGCGGGGTCTGCAGATCGTGGCTGGCCCAGGCGACCAGGTCACGGCGCAGGTGCTCAAGCTCGC
>JBLMZU010000528.1:0-4664 GCA_050258995.1 Bacteroidota bacterium | reverse complement strand
ATCCGCGTGATGCGGTTTATGGCGGTGCTCTCGCCCGCCATGAGCATCTTTGTGAATATTGGGATTGTCATGGTGATCTGGATCGGAGGCATCCAGGCCTCGGTCGGGAACGTCACGACCGGCCAGATCGTTGCCTTCATCAATTACCTGCAGACCACGCTGGGTCCGCTGGGCATCATGGTCATGCTGGCCAATGTGGTCGCGGCGGCGACGGCTTCCTCCGAGCGCATCAATGAAGTCCTGGATGTGGTTCCGGAAGTGCAGGATCCTGCCAGCCCGCAGCCGCTTCCCGATGGGCGCGGCATCCGGGTGGCCTTCGAGAACGTGGACTTCCACTATAACGGGACGGACGATGGGCTGGTCCTGAATGATGTCGACCTGGTTGCAGAACCAGGCCAGACGGTCGCCATCCTGGGTGCGACCGGTGCAGGCAAGTCCTCCATCGTCAGCCTGGTGCCGCGCTTCTATGATGTATCCTCCGGGCGGGTCACCTGGAATGGCGTGGATGTGCGCGACGTCCGCCAGAGTGACCTGCTGGCCGATATCGGTATTGTGCCCCAGGAAACGATCCTCTTTTCCGGGTCGGTGCGGGACAATATCCGCTATGGCAAGCCGGATGCGAGCGACGAAGAAGTGGTCGAGGCAGCCCGGGCCGCCCAGGCGCATGACTTCATCCTGAAACTACCGGAAGGCTATGATACCCGCATCGAAGAGCGAGGGGTCAACCTGTCCGGCGGGCAGAAGCAGCGCATTGCGATCGCCCGTGCACTCCTGCTCCGGCCGCCGGTCATGATCCTGGACGATGCCACCAGCTCCGTGGATGTAGAGACCGAGACCAAAATCCAGAACTTGATGAAAGACTGGTTGCGCGACAGCACGAGTTTTGTCGTGGCGCAGCGCATCAGTACCGTGTTGCACGCCGACAAGATTGTGGTCCTGGATGAAGGGGAAATCGTAGCCCAGGGAACACACAGCGAGTTGATGAAATCCAGCCCCGTGTACCAGGAGATCTATGCTTCCCAGCTGGGTGAAGGCGTGAAACTGGAGGAGCAGGCATGACCACTCCCTCTTCTTCCAATCGCAAGGATGCACCCACCCCGGATATCCGGGCAGCCATGGGACGCGGCGGCATGCGGCCGGGCAAAATTGAGAAGGCTCACAATCCCCGGCGCGCGCTGGTGCGACTCGTCCTGTATCTACGCCCGTATACGTACACGCTCCTCGTGGTTTTTGTCTTTGTGCTGGGTTATATATTGCTTGGCCTGCTCGAGCCCTATCTGATCGGGCGGGCGATCGATAACTATATCTCCGCGAAACAGGTCAGCGGGCTGATGAAGGCCTCCCTGTTCCTGCTCACAGTCTATCTTTTTGACAACCTCTTCCAGGCCGCCTCGAGCTGGCTGATGGCCGGCATCTCCCAGGACGCGCTGCGCCGCTTGCGCCGTGACCTGTTCGAGCATCTGCAGCAGCTGTCCATCCATTTCTTTGACAGCCATACCGCCGGCGAGCTGATGAGCCGCCTGACCAACGATATCGAAGCCATCAACCAGGCGGTTTCCCAGAACGTGGTCTCGCTGGTCGCCAGCGTGCTGTCGCTGGTCGGCATCGTAATCGCCATGTTCATTCTCAATCCATGGCTGGCGCTGGCGGCCCTGCTGGTTGTCCCGATCATGTTCTGGTTCACACAGTTCGTGGCGCGCTACACCCGCAAGGGCTTTCGCAACCTGCAGAAGGAGCTGGGCGAGATCAACGGGGTCATGGAGGAATCGATCAGCGGGCAGCACGTGGTCAAGGCCTTCCGCCGCAGTGATACGGCCATCGAGCGTTTCCGGGCCAGTAACCAGAAGGTCTATGAGGCCGGTGTGTATGCCAACACCTATGCCCTGATGCTCATGCCGCTCACCAACGTCCTCGGTAATTTCTTTGTCATTGTGATCGTGGGTGCCGGCGGTTACCTGGCGTTGGAGGGACTGGTCTCGGTCGGCATGATCGCCACGTTCATTGCCTATGCCCAGAACTTCATCCAGCCCCTGCGCCAATTGGCCAACATGTACAACTCGATCCAGGCCGCTTTGGCCGGCGCCGAGCGCGTCTTTGAGATGATCGATACGCCTGTGGAGGTGGATGCCGCGGTAGATGTGCCGCTGCCAGCTCCCATGCGCGGGGAGGTCCATTTCAAGGATGTTTCTTTTGGGTATGTGCCCGGCCAGCCGGTCATCAAGCACATGACGCTGGAAGCCAAGGCCGGGCAGACGATTGCCCTTGTAGGCCCCACCGGCGCCGGGAAGACGACCCTGATCAATCTGCTGAGCCGTTTCTATGAGGTCAACCAGGGGCAGATCACTATTGACGGGTGCGACATCCGCGATGTATCCAAGTCTGACCTGCGCCAGAAACTGGGGATCGTGCTGCAGGATACCTTCCTGTTCGCCGATACTGTCATGGAGAACATCCGCTACGGCCGCCTGGAGGCAACTGACGAGGAATGCATCGAAGCGGCCATGCTGGCCGACGCCGACCACTTCATCCGCCAGCTGCCGCAGGGCTACCAGACCCGCCTCTCCGAGCGCGCCAGCAACCTGAGCCAGGGACAGCGCCAGCTGCTCTCCATCGCCCGGGCGGTTCTGGCCGACCCAGGCATCCTGATCCTGGACGAAGCCACCTCCAGCGTGGACACCCGCACCGAAGCGCGCATCCAAAAGGCGCTGCTGCGTTTGATGGAAGGCCGCACCAGCTTTGTCATCGCCCACCGCCTGTCCACGATCCGGGATGCGGACAATGTGATCGTGATCAATAATGGCGAGGTCGTCGAGCAGGGCACGCATCAGCAGTTGCTGGAGGCAAAGGGCTTCTTCCACCACCTGTATATGAGCCAGTTCAAGGGAATTGCGATCTGATCCCTTCCGGGCTTCCGCACGGGGGAGGAGCCAAAGACGCGTTGAGAAAAATGCCGCCCGCTGGAGAAGCGGGCGGTGTGTATGTATTCAGTTGTGCTGTGGGGTTGGAACGCAGTTAGTTCGCCGAAAGCTGGATTTGGTCCCCGGGGAAGTCCTCGTTCCACTTCATGGCCAGCTCCTGGCTGGTCTTGCCGATGTTCTCGCGGTTGGCGATCTTGCCGGTGAAGATGCCGGGGATGTTCAACCCGTTGGCAAAGGCGGGGGCGGGGCGGAAGGAGATCGCCAGGTTGCCATCCAGGTCAATGGTCGGGGAAAAGGTCCCCAGCCCTTCGACCTTGATGGCCCGCCCGGCGCGGTTGAACTCAATGAGCTGGTCACGGACCTCCTTGATGGTCTGGTCCAGGGTTCCTTCCACGATCCCGGTCGCGCGTGACATGGCACGCAGCAGCTCCGGTTTCTGGACGGTGTTTCCCTGCTCGATACGGGGACCGTAGGCATTCACGGCCTTGATTAATTCGGCCATCTTGGCCTCCTATAAAAAAAGATTATCCTTTGGCGATGGACGGGCCAGCTTTTCTTGCCGCTGTCCTCTGCGGTCTGGACAAGCTGAAGTGTAGACGAAGATCTGAAAAACCGTGGTTTGCTTTCCTGTTAGTTTTTTCGATTCGCTATAAGCGTTTTAGGAGCGCTAACAATTTTCTCGGGAAAGAGCTTGTGATCCTGGGCGCCGATCTGGAGCTGTGCATTCCCTATAAGGGAATCCCCGATTCGCTATAAGCAAATGCTGCATTCCCTATAAGGAAACAAGGCAAATCCTCATAGGAATGGAGGTAAAAGCTTATAGGGTTTCAGGCAAACCCTTACAGGGAATAAAGGAATCGCTGATCAGGGATCAAGGCAGCTTTCCCCCGGCTTTTAAGGTTCGATTGTGATGATTTTCATACTGTTTGGCAGGGGAGTTTTGAGGTATCCTTGAGCTGTTGCAGTCAAGAAACCTGGTTGAGGGAAGTGGAAAAAAGCGCTCTATCATACTTTGACAATAATCGATGTCTACACCCGAAGAACTTGCCCGAGTCAACATAGATAAGTTGCTCAGCGCCTGCGGCTGGGTCATTCAGGATATGTCTGGCCTCAACCGGTATGCGAGCCGGGGAGTAGCTGTCCGGGAATTCCCCGTGGAGACCGGGGAAGCAGATTATCTTCTGTTCGTGGCTGGCAAGGCCATCGGGGTGATCGAGGCCAAGCCCGAAGGGACGACCTTCTCCGTGGTGGCGGAACAGGCGGTTCGCCTGCCTCTGCCCTCTAGATCCGGCCCAGACTCTTGTATTTTCCATTTGGTTTAAATTGATTAAACTTTGTAACACGGACGCAATTTCTGTTTGAATTTCATGATAAACATGCTATAGTGCAATAGGGCCGGTATTTATATACGTTTGTTTGGCGGTGACAGGATCCTATCTTGCCTTGGACAACCAGGATGCGCAACGATGCCCGCAAAAAAAGACTTGAGGATTGCCTTGGTCAATATGCCTGTCCCCGAGATCGAGGATGACAGGCGCCAGCCGCCCGGGGGCCTGGTCTCTCTGGGGACGTATGCAGCTTTGTTCGATTATCAGTAGTTCACGAAAGGGCTTGAACATGGTTTACTTGGTACCGACCAAGGAAACCAAAAGACCATGTCCAAGCCCACGATTAAAAATAACCGAATCTTACGATCTCAACAAGTGCTATACCTTACACGGTGACAAATTGCGCTTTTTCAAAGAG
>JBLMZU010000527.1:0-2601 GCA_050258995.1 Bacteroidota bacterium | reverse complement strand
CTTTTCCAGCCATGTAAGATACCTCCCAAAATTCGGTATCCAATATTTATAATGATGACCTCCCTGGTCAACGTACAGCTCGTTCTCCACTCCTGCCTGATCCAGGATGGATTTCATCTCCCGGGCGCGCTCGAGCATGTATGAATCCTGCTCGCCGCTGTTCAGAAAGACGCGGGTACGGTTGGAGTCGTTCATCTGCGCCAGCCACGAACGGATCGGCTCTTCATCCCAGGGAAATGCGCCGGCGCCAAAGATCCCGGCACTGGAGAATGTATCCGGATGCTGGAATGCCAGGTGGTAGGCGGAGACTCCGCCCAGCGAGCCACCGGCCACTGCACGGTGGCGGCGATCGCCTGCAATCGGATATTGACTTTCGACATACGGGATCAGCTTCCTGTAGATCGTATTTCCCTCCAGGTCGTTGTCCGTATTCTCGGTGGTCACCACGATCAGTGGCGGCACCCTGCCAGAGAGGATCAACCGGTCCATTTCCTCCGGCAGCCCGGCTTTGATCCAGCTATCCGGCGAGCTTTGACTGCCTGGGAGGAGATACAGGACCGGGTAGCGGGCATCCAGTACGGCCGAAAAACAGGGCGGAAGGTAGACCCGGTAACTGTAAACGGGATCACCTTCCGGCTGCGGAAGATCCACTGAAATAATCTTCCCAGGCGTGCTGCACTCTCCCGGAATGATGGCAAGCGTGAGCGGAGTAGCTGTCTGAGCGGGTGTCGAGGGTGGCGTGCATCCACAGAAAAAAGCCAGAAGGAAAACGATGAGAATTTTATTCATGCCCGGCGCTCTTGGAACTCCAGGGCTTTCCTAAAGCAGCCCAGGAGGGCGACCAGGGTCTTCCCTGCATCCAGAGGTGTTTGGCCATATCGCAGCTGCTGGGATGGAGTGAGCAGGCTGAAACCCGCCCGGACCATGGATTCCAGTCCCTGGGTGGAGTAACAATCCTGTGAAGTCCCACGACAGGCCAACACGACAGGCCCATTCCCCAGCCAGGTGTATTCGATCGGCTCGCGTGAGGTTTGTGCAATTTGACCCTTCACTCTCCCTCCCGGAACGGGACAGACGAGCCAGGCTGCTGCGTGAATTTACAGCTTTTTCAATTATGTTTGCCAGACCCAGGGGAGGACAGACAAACCTCATTCGCCATTCTGTTCCTGTTGTGTAACAAGTTTTCGATAGCGCGATTCTGCCCGTCTCCAGCCGATCAGCAGGATCACGGTCAGGATGCCCAGGAAAACCGCACCTATTGAATCGCTCATGGTCACTGTTACCGGACTGTAATTACCCGGGGCAACGATCGGCGTTTGTTCATTTCCAGCCGGTTGATTTGTCAACATAGATTCCTTCCTTTTGATTCAAAAGATTCGATATCGCAGTCCCACCTGCTTGATCCATCGGTCCACCAGCGCCTGGCCGGCGGGTGTCTTCCAATCCTTTTCGAGATCAGCATGACATTTGGGTCCAAGACCGCGGCGGTCGTGATGACAGAAGCGGCATTCGAGCGGCTGGTGACTGGTCCCATAGAGCTCGCAGAGATTGTTCTGAAGAAACGTACAGCCGTTCCTCGAATATTGATTTGTGGCGATGGACCTCTCGCAGCCCTTGAAAGCCGGGGCAAGGACGCCGAAGGTCAGCTCGGGGGCGACCTCCAGCATCATACGGTTGCCGAAACCCGCCTCGAGCACTGCAGCAGCCTGTTCCACGGTCCACCAGCCGGGGCGGACGCAGTAGCCCAGGCAGATCTCACAGCTGCAGGGTTCAGACGGAGGGTATTTCTCCTGGAGGGTTCTTTTGGATCCAGTTTTTCTTTTTGACATATGGAAAGGCTCACCTCGTCCCGGTCGCTACGGCCGGTTTTCCACCAAGAAGAAGCTGTCTTGACTTTACCTCCAGTATATCGCCAGTGAAGCAGGACGGGAATTGAGCGCCACCTTACTTTCCATGCTTAACCTCATACAGTGCGCGGCGTCTGCGATTGCCCCACATGCCCACCAGATTGGGCCAGATGATCCAGGCTACATAGGCCGCGTAAACATTGATGAAACTCAGCGGAATGGAAATAAGCCAGCCAACGGCAATCACCAGCCAGACCTGGGCCGTGATTGCCAGTAAATGAGGCTCGGAATTACCGGCAAACTTTTTGGGCCGTTTTACAACATGCGACCAGAAGAGCCAGACGGTCACGGCCTGGAAAAAACTATTGGCAGAGAAACAGGCGACGGCCAGTTTTTCACCTGGAAAACGACCGACGATGGCGGTGGCGGCCGGGATCAATGTGATGAAAAGCAGGCCGGCGATCGTGAGCCAAAGCATGTTCAGATCCATGTCCGTGATGTGACGGAACAGACGCTGGTGGACGACCCAGTGGTTCGCGATCGAATAAAAGGCGATCAAATAGATGTAAAGCCGCGGCAGCATTGCGCGCAGTGCCTCGACCAGGTGGGTGGTGTCCAGCTCAGGCGGACGCAGTTCCAGGACCAGAAGCGTCATGGTGATGGCGAAGACACCGTCAACCAGGAAGATCAGGCGTTCCTGGTTGACATAAGTGGCCGGGTCAGTGAGAGTCTGCGTTTTTGTTTTCATTGTCCT
>JBLMZU010000526.1:0-3977 GCA_050258995.1 Bacteroidota bacterium | reverse complement strand
GGGCGATGGGAGGTTCACATCATCGCCCTTCTGCTTTGTACTCTCTCTTATCTATTCTCTGCTCCCCGCCTTACTCCATCCAAACCGTTCGGTCTTCAAAGGACGGACGCGCAGGGTATTCCGCGGCAAATTCCGGATACCCGATGTAAACAAACCCGACGATATGCTGGTCCGGCTGGAAGCCCAGGAACTCCTTAATCTTTGGGTCACGCGCCCATTCGCCGGTTTTCCACTTCGCCCCCAGGCCGAGGGCATGGGCCGCCAGCAGCATATTTTCAATGGCGGCTGCCGCGGCGGCATAATTTTCGAGCTCCAGCACTTTAGACTCGGTGGGTTTGTCCACACCGACTGCAATCACGACCGGCGCTATAAGAGGTGTGGCACGGCATTTCTCCAGCACCTCGGGTGGGTATTCCGGATGGTACTCGGCTGTCGAAGCAGCCATGGCCTCCCCCAGCCGGTTCCGCCCCTCTCCCGTCAGTACGACGAAGCGCCAGGGTCGCACCTTGTAGTGATTGGGCGCCTGTGCGCCCGCATCGAGCAGTTTTTCGATCAGCTCGCGCGGGACAGGATCCTGTTTGACTTTCTTGACGGAATGTCTGTTTTGTATTGCATCAAATACGTCCATGTGCCCTCCGCTGTATTGATACAATTATACAAATAATTCTTACGGAGGCAGGATGAAAGTCTTTTATTCCGAGGAGCACCGCAAACATCAGCCGGCGTTTGAAGTCTTTGACGGCGGACTGCGTACTCCCTACCTGGAAAATGCAGACCGTATGGATCGGATACTGAATGCGCTGCGGCCGGTGGACTGGATTGAATTTTGCGAGCCGGGGGACTTTGGCCTGGACCCGATCTACGCGGTGCATGACCGGGACTATGTCGATTTTCTCGCCTCCTGCTGGACCGAGTGGCTGGAGTCCGAGGCGATGGACAAATCCGTGCTTTTGCCAGCCACCTTTGCCCTTCGGCGCCATCCCCAAAAACCGACCGGTCTGCTTGGGCGGGCGGGTTACTATCTCATGGATTTAAGTGCCTGCATCGTGGAAGGGACATATGCCGCGGCTTTGACCTCGGCAAACTGCGCCCTGAGCGCTGCCGAAGCTGTCTCGAGCGGGGAACAAATCGCATTCGCCCTTTGCCGTCCCCCCGGTCACCATGCCGGGAGGGATTATGCCGGCGGTTACTGTTTCCTCAATAACGCCTCGGTCGCGTCAGACTGGCTGTCCTCCCAGGGAAAAGTCGCCCTGCTCGACATTGACTACCACTGCGGCAACGGCACCCAGGATATCTTCTATGACCGCAGCGACGTGCTGACGATCTCGATCCATGCCGACCCGAATTTCGAGTATCCTCATTTCTGGGGATATGCAGATGAAGCGGGAGCAGGCCCGGGAGTGGGATTCCACAGGAATTTTCCACTGGCAAAAGGCACCGAGGATGCGCGTTACCTGTCGGCTTTGGAAGATGCCCTGTCCCTCATCCGCAGCTTCGGACCCAAACACCTGGTTGTTTCCGCCGGGATGGACATCTATGCCGAAGATCCGCTCGGAACGATCAAAGTCACCACGGACGGCATCGGAGAAATAGGAAAAAGGATCGCATCACTCGGCCTGCCCACTGTCGTAGTAATGGAGGGAGGCTACGCCAATGAGATTCTCGGAACCAATATCCTCCGTTTTCTAGGAGAATTGAGATGAAATTGAAAATGATCCTGCTGGTCCTGCTGTTCGCCACATCGTGTGCGCCTTCCGGGCCAGGAGCGACTCCAACAGCCGTATCCCCCACGGCAACAGCCATGCAGCCCACAAAAACTGCTCTGCCCACCCTAACGTTTACGCCAACGGACACCCTCGTACCATCGGCCAGCCCCACAGCGACAATCGCGCCTACCGCGACGATTTCAGCCACGCCGACATTTAATTTCCCGACCGTCACCGTGAACAAGCAGGCACACTGCCGTTACGGTCCATCGGTCGCGTACCTGCATGCCGCGGACCTTTACCCGGGCGATACAGGCAGCGTACGCGGGCGGTACATTTACAGCAACTGGCTGTATGTGAAGTTCGACAAGCTGAAATATTTCTGCTGGGTCGCGCCATCGGTCGTGGATGTGGTGGGAGATGTAAAGACTGTCGGCTACAAGGAGCTCAATCTTCAATCGATCGGCAGCAACATGTACGGGCCGCCCAAGGGTGTCACAGCCGTGCGAAATGGCAACGAGGTCCTGATCAGCTGGGACCAGGTCAAGATGACCAGGGACGATGACCGGGGCTACCTGCTCGAGCTGTTCGTCTGCCAGGACACCATCTACAAGTGGTGGACCGATTCGTATCCCGACCAATATAAGACCAGCTATGAGGTCCGGGACGAGCCGGGATGTGCCACGCCTTCCTCGGGCAAGCTATACACAGTCGAGAAGCACGGCTTTTCAGATCCGGTGGATATCCCATGGCCGCAGCCATAATTATGAGTGGCTATAAACATAACGCACCCTGAATTTAATCTTTCGGTATCCTGGTCACCGGTACACATAGAAAGAGCCGACCCAAAGTCCGGGTCGGCTCCTCTTTTCGCCGTTACAGGCGTATCGTCAAAGATCGCTAATCACGGAGACACAGAGGCACGGAGCATTTCGTGATTTTTCTCAGTGTCTCAGTGTCTCCGTGTCTCTGTGGGTCATTCCTTAAGTCTGGGGTTAATCATGTTTATAACCGCCTAGGGTCTTTTTCGAGCAATTCGATCCAGCATTCGGAGGAGTTCCTGCATGTCACCCGAAGCGGAGGAGTCGCCTACATTAACCGTATGCTCTCCTTTGGGAGTCTGAACGGTGATCGTATAAGTAAACTGATCCGGGTGCGACGGGCCGCCCGTCATATTTTCAGGGAGCTCGTCGAATTTCACCTTATCGAGAAGGTCGAGCACGGGACGGGATTCATCCTGCGGCAGGTCGCCCGGTGCAAAATCGGCGTGGAAACGCATGCCGGTAAAGCCACCCGTACGCTCATACTTGATCCGCTGGACATCCATGGTCACCTGCCTAGCTTGTCTTGGCCGGTGCCGCGCCCACGGCACGCAGCAGGGATCCCAGGCAGCCATCACTGGGCGGTGGAGGCGGAGTCGGGCTGCCTCCCACGTTGATCCCTACCTCCGCCCAGCCCTTTTTCACCGCCTGCTGTTCCAGGCTTCCGGCCCCGTATAGATCGGCTGCCGCCTGGTAGGTCAGGTCGGCACAATTCTGGAAATTGGAGCTGGAAGAGAGCTTTTGTGACAGGGTTAAATACCAGATCTGGCCGGCCTTTTCCCAGGCAAACCCGCCAAGCTCCACGGCTGTTACATAAAAAGCGTGATTGGGAATCCCGGAATTGATATGGACGCCGCCGTTATCACTGACCGTGTTGACATAATCCTTCATGTTCGCCGGCTGCGGGTCCTTGCCGAGCTTGGGATCGTCATAGGCAGTACCCGGCGCCTTCATCGAGCGGATCCCAACACCGTTCACATTCGAGGACAGCAAGCCTGCACCGATGATCCAATCCGCCTGGGCTGCCGTCTGCTGCAGGCTATACTGCTTGACCAGCGAGCCAAACACATCCGACATGGATTCGTTCAGGGCGCCGGACTGGTATGAATAGGCAAGTTTTGCCGTATATTGAGTTACCCCGTGAGTCAGCTCATGGCCCATCACGTCGATCGCGATGGTGAAACGGTTGAAGATGCGCTGGTCCAGCGGCAGGTCCTCGTCGCCATCGCCATACACCATCTGCTGGCCATCCCAAAAGGCGTTATCGTAACCCTTCTGGTAATGGACGGAAGAATCCAGCCTCATCCCGTTGCCATCGATCGAGTTCCGTTTATAGATATTGTAGTAGAGATCGTAGGTGGCGCCGCTGCCATCGAAGGCCTCGTTGACGGCCACATCCGTGCTTGGGGGATCATTCTCCCGGCGTACGACCATACCGGGCAGGCTGGAT
>JBLMZU010000525.1:0-2598 GCA_050258995.1 Bacteroidota bacterium | reverse complement strand
GATTGGGTCTGAAGGTCACTTCGATATTGTGATCGAAGTTCACCGTGAAGTCGATCTGGCAGGTGTTGCAGTGTGATATGCCGTGCAAGTCGCCGAGGCTGGTATGTCCTTCGGCCGTGCCGCGGCATGTTGGACAGAGCAGATCCCAGGACATATCGAGAATGCCTGCTCGTGTAGCCCGCAGGCACATTTCCAGGACGGAACGCCGGCCGGCATGCCAGCGATCTGCCAGTGCATAAGGCCGTATGCGCTGGACAGACAGGTCATCGGCGCGTTCCAGGAAATCTCCCAGACGCTCAAGAAGAGATGCATCCGTCCCTTGAAGGATAATTTCCCTTGCAAGGGAATGGAAGCGGGTACGCCCTGCAGCACTTAATCGATGCGCCGGCCCGATCTGAACCAAGGGATCAGCTTTTCCGGCGATCCTGTCATAAAGGCGGAACGCTCTTTCAAATCTTCTCCTTGCGATCATGCCAATTGCCAGCGGCATCAGGAGCTGCACAAATGGATTGCTGACGACAAAAGCTGAATGATAGGTGACCCGGGTGCCGTTATTGGGAAGTCTTTCAAATTTCGCATCCGTTCGCATGGAACTCGCAGGTCCCCTGCTGTACGCCCGTGTAATCCCGAACGAATAAGGATAGGTCCATTCGAACGGCTTCTCCTCCCATTCCACCCTGATGAAAGGCAGGAGCATGCGCATCTGTTTCACACCTTTGACATTGCTCAGAATCTGGACCCTGGGCTGGCCCGTGTCGCGGTTAAACCGGTTTGTATCGGAGGCAAAAGGCCAGATGGCTTCCGGAGAGGACTCCAGGTCCCAGTGCCAGGTGTAGTGGAATTCCTTGCTCATGGTACATAGATGAGGGGATTTGTGCGGATTTTACGGTTCCAACATGAGAATCACATTGCGAAAAGACTTCATTGCCGAGCAGGCAGCGTGAAGCCTCCTGCCAGAGAAGGAGGGTATCCCATTAACAAGACATTAACTTCATGGAAATTTATCTTGTGATATAGTTTACAGAACGTATGCCTGAAACCATTCTGATCGTCGAAGATGAACCTGCCCTGCGCGATACCCTTTCCTACAACCTCAAAAAAGACGGATTCAACGTGGAAGCGGTCGGTGATGGCCGCGCTGCGCTGTCTTCGGCACGAAGTTTGAAACCTGATCTGATCGTTCTGGATCTGATGCTGCCCGAGATCGACGGCTTTGAGGTCTGCCGAATCCTGCGCCAGGAGATGACCACACCCATCCTGATGCTGACCGCCCGGGATGACGAGATCGACCGGGTCGTCGGCCTGGAAGTGGGAGCAGACGATTACCTGACCAAGCCGTTTTCCATGCGCGAGCTGATGGCGCGCGTCAAGGCACAACTACGGCGATCACGCCTGCTGCGGGAGGAACTGGGAAAAACAGTTGAAGCGCAGAGTACACAGGAAAAACTGGTCTTTGGAGACCTGGTCGTCAACCTGACACGCCGTGAGGTCACGTTACGAGATGAACCTCTTCCGCTCAAGCCGCAGGAATACGAGCTGCTCCTCTTCTTTGCAGAGCACAGGGGACAGATGCTCTCCCGTGAATTCATCCTGGAACGTGTATGGGGCTGGGACTTTATCGGTGACAGCCGCACGGTGGATGTCCATGTCCGCTGGTTGCGGCAAAAGATCGAGGAGGATGCCAGCAACCCGCAGCGGATCGTCACCGTGCGCGGCGGGGGCTACAGGTTTGAAGGGTGAGGCGCTTCTTGAGTTGTGATTTTAGATGGGTGATTTTAGATTGTTTGGATTGAGGATTTTATCAGGTTTATCGGATCCGGGTAATTTTTAGGCGCTCTCTATGAGCTTTGTGGTAAACATTTTTGGATTCCCATGAATTACATTCTTATTCTGACCTTCATCGTTTTGCTGATCGCGGCCTGGTATGCCTGGCGGTATTACAAGCTTCGCCGCGAGATCGACGAGTATGCCAGCCGCGTCCGGGAACAACAAATTGAGACCACGGTCGCCGAGCTCCAAAACTTATCCAGCGCCATGGCATCGATCACATCGGCCTTCGATCTCCATCTATCGGATGTTGAATCCGAGCGCGCCCGCCTGGCAACCGTCCTGGACCAGATCACGGATGGGGTGCTGATCGCCGATGCCCAGGGGATCATCCAGTTCGCAAACCCGGCAGCGGGACGACTTTTCCAGGCATCCAATCCCATCGATCGCAGCATTGCCGAGGTGGTCCGCCACCACCAGTTGGTGGACGCATGGCGGCGCTGCCAGCAAACCCGCCAGCTGCAGAGCGAGTCGGTGGAGGTCCCCACCCGCCACCAGTTTCTGCAGCTCGTCGTCATTCCCGACCAGCACTCGAGCGGCAGCCTTTTGCTCGCCCAGGACCTGACTCGCATCCGCCGCCTTGAGACGGTCCGGCGCGACTTTATCAGCAACCTCTCCCACGAGCTGCGCACGCCGCTTGCCTCGCTAAAGGCGCTCACCGAAACGCTTCAGGATGGCGCCTTGGAGGACCCACCCGCAGCGCGCCGGTTCATCGACCAGATCCAGATCGAGGTGGACGCTTTGTCCCAGATGGTGACCGAGCTGCTGGAG
>JBLMZU010000524.1:0-8955 GCA_050258995.1 Bacteroidota bacterium | reverse complement strand
GGGATGAAGACGAATGGCCGCCTTCCTCGGTAGAGAGGAACTACTGTGCAAGCGAAACGGGTGAAGCCTGTGGGAATTGTGCAGAGAGCCGAGCATCCCCGGCACGAGACGGAAGAACCTCTAGCGCAAGAAGATCTGCGCCATTCCCGGTGAACCGCCGGATGCGGACCCGCATGTCCGGTGGTGTGAGAGGAGGCGGTTAGCCGCCGCCTCCTACTCGATTTGGCCGTTACAGGCTCATCGCCAAAGATCGCTCACCACGGAGACACCCCACTTCCCGGCATCGCCCGCGCACCCTGCATCTTTCAGCGGGGGTAGATGGCAGGTGAGATACGCAGCATTTCATTATCTTTCTCAGTGTCTTCGTGTCTCTGTGGTTCATTCCTTAAATTTGGCGTTAATCATGTTTTGTTACATATTTTTCTTCATGGAAAATTTGAGCGCCGATTTATACACCTTGCTCAGCTTCTCGCTGAGAGCCTTGGCTTCCGGGTTGCCCTGCTCTGCAGCCTGGTCCACCTGGCCCACCAGGCCGATCAGGGCTTCCAGGAACTGGTCATTGATCAGGCTGGCATTATCGGACAGCATCTTATCGAGCGTCGCGTCGTCCGGGGCATCGAGCAGTTGTTCGATGAACTCCACCTCTGGTGGCGTGGAGGCTTGGCGCAGGACCTCGACCATCTTTTGCAGCTTTCCCATGCGGACGTAATCGTTCTTTTCGGATGCCTGGCGCAGCAGCTGGTTGACAACGTCCACCGCGTCCTGACTGAAGCGATCCAGATTCTCCTGGACGGCCTGTTCGATATCGTCCTGGGCCAGCAGGGATTCCACGAATTCCTGGGCCTGCTTGTAACGGGCTTCCATCTGCTTGTCCATCTCATTGGTGAGATCCAGCAGCTTTTCACGCAGGGCCTCGAGCTTGGCCCTTTCGTCTCCCGATGCCTTGTCGATCCGGTTTGAGAGCAGCTGGAAGAACTCGTAATCCATGCCGTTGCGCGCCAGGTTGACATAGGCGCGCACGCGCGAGTCATTTGGAGCAGTAATGATCAGATCCAGCAGTTTCTCACGGGTCAGGCCCTGCCCCGCCTCCTGCAGCGCCTTGGTGGCAGCCTCCAGCTCCCCAACGGATTCCTTCAACTGGCGGCCGAATTCGGTCTCCTCCAGGAGCTGTTTCTGCAGATCGACCATGGCGCGGGCGACCGGTTCCTGTCCACTGGTGGCTGCGCTCTGGGCCAGGCGGCTGAACAGCGCGAAGAACTGCTCGTCGAACAGGTTGAGGTTCTGCTTGATGATCTCGCTGCGGACATCGTTCGAGCTGGCCTGCAGCAGGCGCTCGATCAAGGAGACGCGCTCCTGCTGCTCCTTGAGCATCTCAGGCGTGATGCCGTCCTTCGACAGGATGGTCTGGATCATGGATTCATAGGTCAGGTTTGGGATGGGATTCAATAAATATCCCTTGCGTTTTTCAGGCGGCAGGCGGTCCATGACCTGTTTGATCAGAGGACCGATGACCTTCTCCTGCTCGTTGAGGGGAAGCCCCAGCTCAGGCGGGAAGAAGGTGAGCAGCAGCTCCTTGTCGTTGTCGTGGTAGACGATCGGCGTGGCCAGGCGGCCCTGGTAGCCGCAGTATGGACAGCGGGCCATGTTCGATACACCGCCCAGCAGCCTCTGCTTGGCCTGCGGGTCCTGGGTCACGTCGAAGAGTTGTTCTACATTTGCCGGGATCATTTGCCGGCAGCGCGGACATGCAATTTGTGTTTGAGGCATGAGATTATTTTCGACTTTCGATTTACGATTTTTGATTGGATTTTATCCCAATAATTGTTCCATCCGGTCGAGATAGTCCTCCATCACCGCAAAGGTTTCCTCCACGGGTTGCGGGGTGGCCAGGTCGACGCCAGCCTTCCTGAGGACATTCAATGCGTAGTCGGAGGAGCCTGCCTTCAGGAAGCCGAGATATGCCTCGACCGCGTTGGGCTCAGCGCGCAGGATGCGGCCGGCCAGGGCATTGGCGCCGGAGATCCCGGTGGCGTAGGAATATACATAGTAATCCGAGAAGAGATGGCCGAACGTGGACCAGGTCATGCCGAGGCGCTCGCGATCGATATCGAAGTTGGGACCAAACCCCTCCGCGAAGAGATCGGCCATCAGGTCAATCATCGAATCGGCGGTCAGCGATTCGCCGCGCTCGACCCGCAGGTGGGTCTCTAGCTCAAAGCGTGCCAGCGTAGGCATCTGGAAGAAGTAGCGGAAGAAATTCCCGCCGACCGCCTCCTCGAGCCGGGCAAGCTGGAAATTCCTGTCGGTAACCGTGTTAAGAAGGTGGCCGCGCATCATGGCCTGGTGGAAGTTCGATGCCACCTCTGCGGCGAACAGGGAATACTCCGAGTAGACAAAGGGCTGGTTCTTCCAGGTGAGGTAGGAGTGCATGGAATGTCCCAGCTCATGCGCCAGCGTGCTCATGCTGGTCACTTCGTCTGTATAGTTCATGTTGATGAAGGGATGGGTTCCCTGCGATCCCCACGAGAATGCGCCTTCCCCTTTCCCCTGGTTGGGATATACATCCACCCAGCGATCTTTAAGCACACCTTTGCGCAGGGTGTTTACATAGTCCCTGCCCATCGGGGCTAGGCTCTCACAGATCAGCTCCACGCCCTTTTCAAGAGGCACCTTGACTTTTTTCTTTGTGATGGGCGCCCACAGATCGTAATAGGCAAGTTTCTTCAGCCCCAGCGTCCGGCGCCGGAGCTCGAAGTAGCGATGCCAGACAGGCAGCTTGCTCTTGAAGGTATCGATCAGGTTGTAAAAGACATCGGTCGGGATGTTCAAATCGAACAGGGAGGCAGCAAGTGAAGACTCGTGCCGCCTGGCGCGCATGTAAAAAACATTGGCTTTGATCGAGTGCGCCAGGTTGGTCGCCAGGGTGTTCTTGTTCTCCACATATTTATCCATGTAGCTTTCATAGGCGGTACGGCGGGCTGTGCGATCCGGGTGGTGCATCAGGTTGTTGATCGCTCCCTGGGACACATCGATCGTCCTGCCATTGCTGTCCTTTGCCGGCTTGAATTTAAAATCTGCGCTTGTCAGCATGGTAGTGGAATTGCTCGGACCTTGCAGCGGATCGCTGACCAGGCCCAGCAGCTCCTCCACCTCGGCAGAGCGGACATGCGCCTGTTTGCGGAAGAGATCGTCAAAGCTGTGCCGGTAGAGCGCCAGGCTGGGCTCCTGGCTCATCCATTCCTCAAGCTTTTCCTTTCCGATTGCCAGGATTTCAGGCTGCAAAAAGGAGACGGCCGATATCACCTGTCCAAGAACATCCTGTGCGCGGCCGCGCAGACCGGCGGCCTTCTGATCCGTGGTATTCACACTGTAGGAAAAGACTGCATACATGAACGCTTTCTGGGTGCGCGAGAGCAGGTCATAGGCTGCGCTGAGCGCCTCCAGCAAAAGCGAGGGGCCCTGTGCGAGGCGGCCCTGGTATGCTTTTACCGTTGAAATATCCTTGAGGATCTGTACGACTTCCTTTTCCCAGGCCTTGTCCGACTTGAAAACACTTTCAGCATTCCAGGTGAACTTCTTATCCACCTTGCTTCGTACGGGAACTTTTGTAGGCATGTATCTTCTTTTCCTTGAGATGGATTCCCGCTTCAGACTCCCGAGCGGTTGATTCCGAAAACACTTGATTTTACCATTCCAGGAGCAATCTATTTACCGCCGAGCACACCAAGATCGCAGAGATGTTTAGCTTTCTCTTCTCTCTGTATGCCAGATTTTTTGGCGGGTAAAGATGATCGGGATGGGTATCAGCGCGGCAGGGAGAAGCAGATCCTGGCCCCGGAGTCTGGCTTGGGATCCGCCCAAATGTGACCGCCGTGGGCTTCGACAATGGCCCGGGCCAGATAGAGTCCCAACCCTGCGCCTTTGGTGTGTTTGACGGCTGCAGTCGACCGATAGAAACGATCGAAGATGTGGGGCAGATCCCGGGCATCGATCCCCGGTCCCTGGTCGCTGACGCAGACGATGACCTGCTCCGGGCGTACGGTGCCTGTCAGCCGGATCTCGCCCTTGGGTGCATATTTCAAGGCATTCGAGACGAGATTGCTGACCACCTGCTCGATCCGTCGCTCATCGGCAAGTATGACCGGAAACTTTTCAGGAAAATCTGCAACGATCGTGTGGTTGTTCGACTGTGTGGTGAAACGCTCGGCCACCCGCTTGGCCAGTGTCGGCAGGGAGACATCCGCCCGGCTCAGGCTCATGCCGCCGGCCTGCAAGCGGGATGCGTCCAGCAGGTCATCGATCATCTTGCTCAGCCGATCGGCCTCCTCCTCGATCACCTGCAGCGAGTCGCTGATGGTGGCCTTGTCCCAGCGGGCATCGTCGCGGCGCAGCGTGGAGGCATAGCCTTTGATCAGTGCAACCGGTGTGCGCAGCTCATGACTGACGATCGAGATGAACGTGGACTTGATCTCGTCCGCCGTGCGGAAGTGGGTGATATCTCGTACCGAAACGATCACGTTCCGCAGCCTGCCGTCCTGGGAGAGCAGCGGCGCGTAGGTCACGCCGACCGGCAGGGGAGGCGGCAGGGGGCGCTCAAGGTCGCCTTCCACGTACAGGGTCGCGTTTGGTGTGAGAGGCCAGCCATTGGCGATGGATTCGGTCAGCGTGGCGCCCTGTGGCGGATGGACCCAGCAGATCACCTTGTCATGTGGCAGGTTGGCCAGCTCGTCGTGTGTCCGGCCATACATCCTTTCGAAGGCGTCGTTGACGCGCTCGATGGTCATGTCGGCATTCAGGATCAGGATCCCGTCGGCAGCCGAGTCGAGCAGCGCGTCGAGCCGCTGCTTCTCATAGGCGACTTGGCCGTACAGCCGGGCATTGAAGACCGCGATCGCGGCCTGGTCCGCAAAGGACTGCAGGATGACGCGATCGTTGGGTGTGAACAGATCCTGGTAGCTTCTAAAAATGAAGATCACACCGATCACCTGTTCATGAGCTGCCAGCGGCAGGGCGGTGCCGTTCAAAAGCCCCATACTCGCTGTGTAGGTGAGATCCTTGAGCATGCGGTTGAGTTCATTGACGTTCAACTCACGAACGTTCTCCTCCGCCAGCAGGGGGGTGAGATAACTCATGAACTGCGCGGCAATGCCATGAGCGGCTGCAACCCGCCAGCCCTCTTCTTTAAGAGCGATCAACCCGGCCTGCCCGGCGAGCATTTCGATGGCGATGCGCAGGATGCGCGCCAGCAGCTTCTCCAGGTCCAGCTCCTGGGTGAGCGCACGGGAGATTTCAAGCAGGTAATCGCGTTGGCGAACACGGAAATCGGGAAGCATAGGAATGAAATTATTTTATCACTGCTATCCGGCTGTTCATATGTTTTTGAAAATCGCGCTGAGTGAATATTGCTCCATACTTCGGCAGGTTGGTTTTTCGAAGCGGGGGAGAACAATCTCTCAAAACCATAACAATATGTCTTTACATATCGTAGAGGGTAATATAATAGATTTGTCTAGTTATTTCCTGTTCTTTCTGCGGGTGCTTTGACCCACTACTTGAATTGGTTGCTGATCCAGTGTCTGGGATAGGGTAGTGGTGAGCCAGTTGCGAAACCGACCGCCAGGTGTTGGTTTCGTTTTGTTTTAACGATGGGAAGACAATTTTTGTATAGGATGGTATATGAAACGATCGATCTTTTCTTTACTGGTTTGCGGGGGATTGATCTTTGCGGCCCTCGCCGCTCCCCAGGAGATCCGGGCCCAGGGTTTTTCCTTTCCTGCCCAAATGAATAAGAGCTTTAGCCCGCTGAGTATCATGCCGGGCGGGATATCGCGGCTCCAGGTCAGCGTCTATAACCCGAACGCTTTTGCACTGACAAATGCAAGCTGGACCGACAACCTGGCCGGGGTGCAGCCGGGGATCTTGATTGCAAATTCGCCGAACATATCGAATACGTGCGGCGGCTCGGTAACGGCCGAGCCAGGCGGGACAACAGTCTCTTTAAGCGGTGGAACGGTGCCTGCGCAGGCGGGATCCGCGCCCGGTTCGTGCACTGTCTATGTAGATGTAACCTCCACAACACCATTGAATAAAATAAATACGATCCCCGCCGGGGCTCTAAAATCCACGGGCGGCGGCGGGACGGTGACCAACACAACGCCCGCCAGTGCAACCCTGCATGTGGGCGCCGTCGAGGGGCCGGCCATCAATAAGAGCTTTTCTCCCAACACCATGCTGGTGGGGCAGACCAGCCAGATGACCATTCGCGTCCGCAATACCGACCTGAGTCAAGCGCTGACACAAGCTTCGATTCGCGACTCTCTTCCTGATGGCCTTGTTCTTGCCGATCCGGTTTCGCCCTCCCTGTCAGGCTGTGGCGATGCCGCCTCTTTGACGGCAGACAGCGGCAGTGCAACGGTAAACCTTCAGGATGCAGAGATCCCTGCAAACGCCGCCTGCACGATGCGGGTCAGCGTGACTTCCACAAAATCGGGTATTTATTCCAATACGCTGCCGGCCGGTGCTCTGAAAACCGCCCAAGGACTTACCAATGCCGCACCTGCTTCGGCTAGACTTAACGTCCAGGATATCGGTCTCGCCAAAAGCTTTTCGCCTGGCAGTTTCCAGGCGGGTGGGAAGACAACCCTCACAATCACCCTGCGCAATTCCACGGGCTCGGCATACACAGGTGTGAAGCTTTCAGATGCTTTGCCGGGCGACGTGTTAACCGTTGTCCCGGATACTGGGACAACAACCTGCGGAGGGACCGTGACCGTCACGCCGCCACGGACGGTCAGCCTGTCGGGCGGGAGAGTGCCGCCCGGTACGCCTTCCTCTCCCGGTTCTTGCACGGTCTCGATCCAGGTCACTGCTCCTGCGGATGCCACGGGGGGCGACTATAGAAACACCATCCCGGAAAACTCGCTGACAACCGACCAGGGCATCACGAACGGCCAGTCTGCCTCCGACTGGGTGCGGGTCTACCCCGGCGGTGGCGGCCTCAGCGCCCGGAAATCCTTTTCGCCCGCGACCATCCCGGTCAATGAGAACTCCCGATTGCAGGTCTATATCCCCGCGCCGGCAGACACGGACCTGACCAATTTCTCCATCGTGGACAATCTGCCCGCCGACGTGACGATCAGCAACTCCTCGCCGGCTGTGGCGAATCACTGCGGTGCATCCGCCACGCTGACCGCAGCGACTGGCGCTGCCTCGTTCTCACTTGCCGGTGGCACACTCCAGGCCGGGACAACCTGCCAGGTCGACGTGTATGTGACCAGTCAAGTCCCGGGCACGCATACGAACGTCATCCGGCCAGCCGATATTTCGAACGATCAGAAGCGGACGATCCCAAAGGCGATCTCGGCCGACCTCACCGTCCAGGCGCTGAGCGACTTCAGCATCCGGAAATCCTTTACACCTCCCTCTGTCCGGCCGGGTGAGATCTCCACCCTGAGGATCACCCTCGAGAACCGGAACACCGTCCCCCTGGTGGACGCGACAGTGACCGATCCGCTGCCGGGTGATCCGACGAATGGGCTTCTGGTTGCGCCCACACCCAACGCTGCCACAACCTGTGAGGGCGGGACGGTGACCGCCGGGCCCGGATCGCAGACCATCAGCCTGACCGGCGGAACGGTCCCTGCCCGGGTGAGTGATGTACCCGGTACCTGCACGGTGACGGTGGATGTCCAGGGCATGGGCGCGCTGACGAAGCGGACCAACACCATCCCTGCAAAAAATGCCAGCGCCCGGCTGCAGGGAACGGATACCGTGCTGAATCCAACCCAGCCGGCAACAGCCGATCTGGTGATCGGCGAGCTGAGTATCGGCGTGGTCAAGGGTTTCGATCCATTGACCGTCTTTGGCGGATCGGCTTCCACGTTGAGCATTCAGCTGCTCAACCCGAATAATGTCCCACTCGACGGAATCGGACTGACCGATCACATGCCGCCGGGAATGATCGTCGCTGATCCACCCAATCCTTCGGTAGGGGATTGCGCCGGTACTTTGAGCGCGAACGCGGGCGCAGATACCTTCTCATTCAGCGGCGGAAGCCTGCCGGCCGGTGCAAACTGCTTCTTGAAGCTGCAGGTGACCATGACGGTCAATGGCAACCTGACCAATGTGATCGAGGCGAGTACAGTGACCACCTCCAGCGGCATCACCAACCCGCGGTCGGCCGAGGCCACATTGACGAACCTGCCAGGTGCCAGCATCAGCAAATCCTTCTCGCCCAATCCCATCCAGGCCGGGACGGTCTCGCAGCTGACTTTCACCATCCACAATACCGGCACCGTATCCTTGACCGGCATGGGATTCCAGGACAAGCTTCCAGGAGACCTGCCGGTTGGCCTGGAGATTGTCGGCTCGCCTGCTCCTGTGAACACCTGCGGCGGAACGCTGACCGCGGTGGAAGGAACCCAGCTCATTCAACTGGTGGACGGCGCCCTGGCATTCAATTCCACCTGCACGATCACGGTCGGCGTGACAGGCAAGGTCGCAGGAGACTTTACCAACACGATCGGGCCGGGCCAGCTTGGCTCGAAGGAAGGCGCCACCAATCATGATTCCACAACAGATACCCTAGTCGTGACCGGCGGGACGCCCAATCAGGGGGGCGGGAGCAGTGGTGGAGACAAAAATCCAGGCAAAAAGAACAAACCCGCTCCAACGAGTCAGGCGGTCGGCGGGTTCCAGATCCCCGTCACAGGTTTTGCTCCGGAGACGCGGACGCTATTGAATCAGGGCACCCGGCCCCATTACGACGCGACCAGCATCCGATTACAGATCCCTGTGATCGGGGTCGATACTTCCATTGTGGGTGTGCAGATCCAGGACGGCGGCTGGAATATTTCCTGGCTGCAGAACCACGTGGGCTGGCTGAACGGGACTGCCTATCCCACCTGGAAGGGCAACAGCATGTTCACCGGGCACTCTGTCAATGCCGATGGCAGG
>JBLMZU010000523.1:0-2599 GCA_050258995.1 Bacteroidota bacterium | reverse complement strand
AATGGGATGCTCACAGCGCTGCCTTTCCTGAGAGATAAGGCCCGTATCCGGCCCGGACAGAAAATCTTGATCTACGGCGCTTCCGGCTCAGTCGGCGCGGCTGGGGTACAGCTGGCCAGGTTTTACGGAGCGGAGAGTACCGGGGTCTGTAGTACTTCTAATTTGGAATGGGTCAAATCTTTGGGAGCCAATCAGGTGATCGATTACACCCGGGAGGATTTTACACAAAATGGCAGGACATATGACATCATATTTGATACTGTAGGTAAGCTCCCATTTTCACGCTGTCGAAGTTCGCTGTCGGAACAAGGCGTGTTTTTGACCACAGGTATTTTGTTTGAAAACATGCTTCAGGTATTAGGGACTTCCAAAACTGGCGGTAAGAAGGCAATGTTTGCCGCCACAGGCTTGCGACCGGATAGGGAGAAGGCCAAAGATCTTGTATTGCTGAAAGAGTTAATTGAGGCAGGCAAGCTAAAAGCTGTCATCGACCGCTGCTATCCTTTGGAAGAGATCGCCGAGGCTCACCGGTATGTAGAAAAAGGACATAAAAAGGGAAATGTCGTTATAACAATGATTACCGGCCATACGGGAAGAAATGAAGATTAAGAAGCTGGTCGTTGAGTTTGTAACTATGTTTATGGTTGCCTTAATGACTGCTGCGATGGTAACGTTCCTATGGAGTCTCATCGGGCATGGTGAAAGCACTATGGACTGGGAAACTTCATATACCTTGGCTACTTTGTCCGGTACCATGTTGACCGGACAAAGGGCCGGGAAATCAAAGAAAATAGTTATTCCGTTTGGCTGAACATGCCCCTCATTAACATTTATATGAACGCAGTGATCTGCCTAGCGCGGTACAAATCTGGCATATGAGTATAACAAAACATGGGGGATTTTTATTTTGTCAATGATTGACTCGTTAGTGGGGAGTACTCCCTGTGTAAGCGGGGGCACAATGAAAAACCCATTCGCACCACCACAATTCACCACGTGCCGCACCGCCAGCACGGCTACTTCCCCCGCCTCGAGCATCTGCTGAGTAGGGGGAAAACCCTGAGACTGATCGATTAAACACCAGGCCTTCGTTCAAAATCTGCTGGTACAAGAAATCCGAAAATTGGATGGCTTTTCTCAGATAAGGCTGTACGGACATTTTGCTCGACGAACAAGTTTTCGGACGGGTTCTTGTTATAATTTTCTGGAACCCAATCTCGATTTCCAGGATTCTTCCGATGCTTTCTATCCTTTTCGTTGAAGACGATGACACCATCGCCATGGGGGTGGAGTACTCGCTCAAGCAGGACGGCTTCCAGGTCAGCCTGGCTTACCGCCTGGAGGAGGCGCGCGAGTTGCTCAAGCGCCAACCCTTCAACCTGGTGCTCCTCGACCTGGGATTGCCGGATGGTAGCGGCTATGAGCTGTGCAAGGAGATCCGCGCCGCCGGGGATACGCCCATCATCATCCTTTCCGCCCGCGACGAAGAGGCCAGCATCGTCCTCGGCCTCGACCTGGGTGCGGACGACTACATCACCAAGCCCTTCCGCCTGCGTGAACTGATCTCACGTATGAAGGCCGTCCTGCGCCGCAGGGGGCCGGTTGAGGCCGGTGACCGCACTCTCACCTGTGGAGACGTGACGGTCTTCACCCAGCAGGCCAAGGCCTACAAAAGCGGCCGCGAAGTGCTCTTAACCGCCCTGGAATATCGGTTGCTGCTTACGTTAATCCTCAACCAGGGACGGGTGCTCACCCGTAACCAGATCCTGAGCAGCATCTGGGATGTGGATGAGGATTTCGTCAACGACAATACGCTGACGGTCTACATCAAGCGCCTGCGCGAGAAACTCGAGGACGACCCGCAGAACCCCGAGCTGATCAAGACCGTGCGCGGCCTGGGATATCAGGCAATTTGCCACGATTTGTCAAGCAAATCGAAATCGTGAATGACATGAAACAGCCTTTTTACCTGGAAGACCGGAAATTGTTCATCTCCATGATCGCCCTGTCGTTGATCGCACTCCTTGCATCGATGCTCCTCAACCTGGCAATGGCAGCTTACATCAACCAGGCGGCAAAAGATACCTATGCAGGCATCGTCGGCACGGTGGCGCAGAAGTATCCACAGGCCGAGGTGCAGGTCGTGCAGGATCTGCGCTCACCGGGGGCCGACTCCATCAGCCTGGGAACCCAGGTATTGCACAAATACGGACTAGGCAATGCGCGTGCGGCAGATATTGGCATCGCAAATGGACTGCTGGCGCGCCTGCTGCCAGTCGGACTGGGCCTGATAGGGCTGGTCTGTACCGGGTTCATTCTTCTGCTAGTGCGCTACCAGCGGGCGGTATCCACCCAGGTGGCGGAGCTTTCGGCGTACCTGCGCCAGATCGACGCTGGCGATTATTCCCTCGACGTACGCGACAACGGCGAGGGCAGTTTCAGCCTGCTGAAAAACGATTTATACAAGGTCACTGTGCGGCTGCGTGAACAAGCCGAGCTGCTGCAAAAGGATAAAATCGCTTTATCCAACCTGATCGCCGACATCTCCCATCAGATCAAGACCCCGCTCACTTCGCTTGGAGTGCTGGCTGACCTACTC
>JBLMZU010000522.1:0-5352 GCA_050258995.1 Bacteroidota bacterium | reverse complement strand
AGCCCTTAGTTTGCTACGTGATGTCTCAGACTACCTATATAAAATAGGCAAGAATCGTATACCGCTGATATAATAACAAAATACTATCCAACTTACTAAGCGCCCAAGTAGTTACGCGTCGCGAACTCCAATCCCGTCGGGACCGCCAAGAGTAAATCAAAAGAACCGACCCAAAAGGTCGGCTTCTTTGTTGTTTTTCTTCGGTTTTGGCAGAAAATTCAGCCCGCGTTTCAGTTACGCTCCGCGGGTTCCATAAATGACGATTTTCATGGACCCCGCGATCTAACAGCCTTGATCAATCTTTCAATACTAACCAAGCCTTATGGCGCCAATGACCAGGCTTGCACGCGCTAATTTTCTCACGTACTTTCAGGAGCGAGCGCTCGTACCAATTTTTCAATTTTACGCCAGGTAGATTTGTAGGAGGCAATTGCATATTTAGAATCGCTCACCTTGTGCTTGAATTCATAGACAAACCCTGGACCATCGAGAAAGACGGCAGGCGTGAAAGTGCCGTGATGACCATAATCACATTCGAAAGATCCGATCAACCAACAATTCCCTTTGTGTTTACGGAAGGTTTTGGGTGACACTCCGCTGGTGTGCAGAGAATCGATGAATTCGAGCAGAAAGATCCCCATTTGCACAGCAAACTCGTGCGAGGCTTCGTCCCAATTCCAAACTTTGATATATTCTTCTACTCGCAGATTATCATCATCTTTGATGGCAGGCGGTTGATTCATTCAATCTCTCTGTGGATAAGGCATAGGCAAAGTTCATTTCCCTTTATCACTCAAAAGTTCCAGAAGTTCTGCTTTTCTTGTTTCCTGTGAAAGTGTTTCAGCTTTTAATTGTTTGAGGGCTTTGTTAATATCCGCTAATTCTTTCTTCCACTTCTTCTTGTTCAAGTGATCTTTTCCATATTTTTCGCTGACCAGTGTCTCAACTTCGCTGCGAATCAACCTCAGGAACGGAGCCCCATAGATACTATTTTCGCGGTATTGCAATTTACCAGCGCGGATTGCCGCAACAATTTCATCGAAGGTCAGGCCGAATTCCTTTTCAGCGGATTTGTCACTCAGGGTTGCGCCTTTTGTTGTCCATGCGGAATCATTTGTTTTAAAGGTCATAGCGTGACTCCTTCATGCATTGATCTTTTGGAGCAATTCCCTGTAAAAATCCAGTTTAGGATTTTTAGGATCTGGTTCCGACCATGTGTCGAACCAAATACGAGCTGCAGGGTAATTCTCTGTCAGGAGAGAGTACTCAATCAACACTGAGCAAAGCGAATTATATTCGCTGATGTGAAACTCGCGCCGTGCAAACAAGGGCGTAAGCAGTTCTATAGCGTCTTCGTAATCGCCTTCGCGCATGGCGGCTGTCGCGAGTGTCGCGCGGGCGAAAAGATAATCGGGAAAAAGAATGAGAATTGTCTCGCAGATACACAGCCCATCATCTACAAGCCCTTGAAGTTCCAAAGCCTGCGCCAGATTGTTAAGCAGGTCAGGCTGGACTGGCTCAAGCGTAAGCGCCTTGCGAAAAAGGATCTCAGCCTGCGCTCCGTTTTTAGCGCGCAAAAGAGGCATGGCTTCATCTATGATCTTTTGCACCGTGGATGCGTGGAATACTTTTGTTATGTTATTAACGATGAAATTGGATTGAAGCAATTCTGCGCCAATGGGTCGGGAAGATGTTTTTCGTTTTCGGGGCATTAAATAGTCTCCTTCTTGGCAATACCTCGCCAAAAATGAAGTAACAAAGTAGGGCTAATCGAGTGCAGTTGAAGTCTACCAAACCCAACTTACGCCGAGAATCCGCTGGCAGGCATTTTAGCACTTTTACGAAGCATTGTTGTGCTGGCTATTTGCTCATCCGTCAGCCATTTGAGAAATCGAAACGGGAATCTCGCCAGCCCAGACACAGTTTCCATGCGCTCTTTATGTCCAGCGTTTGATACACTATTAAAGCCAGAGATGGAATTTGCCAATCAGGCTGCTCCTGGAAAACTATTAGAAAAAAGCATGCCGCTCCCCTTTTTCCTCACAAATACGGGCGAATGAACCAAGTAGCCAACACAATCCAGCAGAGGATAAGGCAAGCGTTAGCACAGCTGGCATCTTTGGTATGCCTGCGACCTCCGCCGCAAAACATTATGCGATAATGCGTTGTATAATAAAAGCATGAAATTAAAAGTTTACATTGAAACCAGCGTCATCAGTTATCTGGCTGCCCGGCCAAGTCGCGACATTCTTGTAGCCGCCAATCAGCAGGTGACCCAAGAATGGTGGCAGGATCGTCGCGAGCAATTTGATTTATTTGTTTCTCAGCTGGTAGAGCAAGAAATCAGCTCGGGCGATAAGGATGCAGTGTCAAAACGTCAACAGGCGTTGACGAATTGCAGTTTTCTCGACATCACGCCGGAGGCTATCCAACTGGCAGAAAGTTTGATTGATCAAAACGCAATTCCGAAACAAGCAACAGAAGACGCATTGCATATTGCTGTCGCAACTGTTAGTGGAATGGATTTTTTGCTGACGTGGAACTTCAAGCACATTGCTAATGCTGCGATGCGCGCTAATGTAGAATTGGTTTGCAGACTCAATGGCTATGAACCGCCAGTGATTTGTTCTCCAATGGAATTGATGGAGGTGTAGGATGTGGAACGACCCTATTGTTGAAGAAGTCCGTAAAGTGCGAAACGAGCATGCTGAAAAGTTCAACTACGATTTACGAGCCATCGTCGCGGACCTGAAAATACAGCAAAAAGACAGCAAGCGGAAATTTGTCACGCTGCCATCCAAAAAGCCGACTGTGTTGCCCAAGGCGAAAGTCAAAAAAGGATAAACGAAAAACGGTCCCCGTGATATACATCCGGGACTGTTTTTCGTTGTGCAAAGAATATCCATTGCCAAGCCTCTCCAAATTCTAATTGTTGGCTACTTCGGATATCGGCTCAGATTCCTGAAGCAACAACTTCTCTTTGTGACATGAGTGGACATTTGTCTCGACTTTCGCTCATTCCCCAGAAACTTCTTGACTTGGCTTGCAAGTCATAATAAAATTTTGCCGTCAATGGGTGAAAGACGCCCGCTTGAATACTGTAAAATAATATAATCGAGAGCCATCCTAGTAGTTACGCTCCGCTGGTTCAATTCCCGTCGGGACCGCCAAGAGTAAAGCAAAAGAACCGACCCAAAAGGTCGGCTTTTTTGTTATTTTGGTCGGTTTTTATAGTAAATGTGGGTCCCTTTTCAGTTACGCTCCGCGGGTTCAATAAATGACATTTTTTCATGGAACCCGCGATCGAAATTCACTCGGTACATGAATGGAGAAGACAGATCTATCTCGTGTTTATCATCAAATCGACAATTTAGACAACAGGCCTCAATATATATCTACATTGCAAGTCAGGTATAGCTTGTTTGAGATCATGAAATCACTTACTGGAACCACGCCGCTTCCGAGGCTTGCCTGACTGGGATTTTCGGCTTGATTTCTTAATCCGTGATTGTGCCTCAGTTTCCGCCCGCAACCACTCGACAACCCCTGGGATCCGCCGCCAATAGTTCAGATGCTCGCTCGCATAGTAGACTGCCTCACTCTCATCGCCCCAGCCATAGTAATCGATTCGCTTGTTGGGTACCCTTTTCTGCTCCATCAAGTAGACTGGAACAAAAGGATTTTCTTTCATGGCATTCTTCAAAGCCCTGCTCGCGGCCGTTGACGCTCCATGCTTTTGAAATTCCAGCAACACGCGTGAATACAGCCAGACGGCAGACCATTCATCCTCATATTGCTCCAACAGACTGCGCGCTTCGTCGTACCTTTCAAGTTCTATCAGCAGGGCAAGCAGCGCGTAGCGGTTGCCTTGATTGTCACCAGGGTTGAGCTCCAATAATTCACGATAATGCTGGATCGCTTCTTCGTACCTCTTTAGCCGCCACAAAGTCTCAGCCAAACCCTGGCGCGCACGCATGTAAGGTCGCGTTTCAAGCAAACCCCAGAAGTATCCTGTATTTTCCTGAAAGTAGTCTGCTCCCAGCGCTTTCTCTCCTGCACTCACTCCCTGCTGATATAACTCCAAAGCCCGTTTTACGGTATCCGCTTCCTCCTGCGCGAGCAGAACGTATGCATCAGCACATAACGCAGAGAGCTTCAATGCTTTGTGCGCAAGTGCGATACGTTTGGCCGGATTGGGCTCGTCCCAGGCGTCATACATGATCTCCTGTGCGCGACTGAGGTCGGAATTTCGTTTCCCAATTTCCTCGCCAAGCTCGCTCACAAACTGGGACATCAATCCTTCCATGCCGCGACGGTCAAACGCCGGGAGTTCATCGTCTTCCTCTTCTTCATCACTCCAATCCACTCGCTCTACTGGTTTATTTTCAATTGGCAGTTCACCAGCGGGATATTTCACCCCGATTCTTATATTCTCACTTCCTGTTTTCACCTCAATTTCGGCTTCAAACGGCTCGTAGTCACCCCGCGAGTTAGAACGGAGATGCTCGTGCACAACGACTGGAATGACACGGAGGGCCGCATCATACCATTCCCATTCTTCGCGTGTGGGACGTCGAACCTGACCTTTCTTTTCAACAACCATCCCAACCGGGTATGCTTCTTCAGCTGCAATGTCAAATTTGTGTTCTTCAATGGCATCGAGATCTGCAAAAGGAAGGCGGTCAGCGGTATCGTAGAAAAGTGAATTCCACGTTCTTTCCAACAGCCCTGAAAGTGGATCATCATCGCTCATGGAGTGATCCAGAAATTCACTCCAATCCGCATACATCACCAATCCATATTCCACGCCACCCTGGCCCATCACGACAGCGTAACGATATTCCTGTTCGTTGGGATGCCGCACAGCGATCACCTGGTCATTGCTCAGCCGGATCCATGGCGCCGAGCGATAGAATTCGGCAGCTGCCTCGAAGACGCTTTGCAGCAATTCGACGGTCACTCCTGGCGTATCAAGCATCGCAGGAATCCCTTCTTCGTCGCCGCGCAGATGATCCTCCAATTCGCGCACAATCTCATAAAATTCATGGGGGAATTTTGCGGGAAGCACTTCCGTGTCCAGACCCGCCTCTTTCAGAAGAGCTTGCAGCGGCTCAACGAGTGCGGCATCATCCAGCGCAATGCGGCGCGGACGGCAGTTCTTTCCCAGCTCCCGGGGTGGACGCTTCATTGCCCTAAACAAGGTATCAGCAGTCTGCGCAGCTGTTGGGTCCTCGGGCAGAATATCGGTGCCGCACAGCAAGCCTGTGTTACTGCTTGCGATAAGGATTAGGTACGGGCGATGTGGCGGCTCATCCCCCTCCTTGACCCATGCCCGCAGGCGGGATGTACCAA
>JBLMZU010000521.1:0-5376 GCA_050258995.1 Bacteroidota bacterium | reverse complement strand
CCGCTTTCTATGGATCGAAGTTCCTCCACCGAGAAAAAAGCTTTTGGGCTTACCGATTTAATGATCTCTGTCACAAGCTCCAGATTTTTGCGAGGAATTGCTGTGAATATCAACTTTACTTCCCCGCTCGCTCCCATCCCGTTGGCCACAGTGACTCCATAGCCAGCCTCCCGGAGACGCATGGCAAGGACTTCTCCCTGCTGCGGTAGGATAATGCGGATGATCAAAGTTCCAAGCGCCAGCCGCTCCTCGATCTTCATGCCCACATACGTACCTACCGCGAACCCGGCGGCATAACCCAGGTATGCGGGCAGGCTATGGACATTTTTCACAACCTGGCTGACCACTACGATCCAGATAAATACCTCTACAAAGCCCAACAACGGCGCAATCCTCCGTTTGCCGCGCGACGTAAAGATAATGCGCATGGTTCCCAGGGAAACATCCACGACACGGGCACAAAAAACGATCAACGGCAGGATCACCAGAGAGTACCAATTAATATTGTCCATCGCTGCATCTCCTTTGTGCTATAGGCTCCTACTTTGTCCCATCGTTGTGAAAACCCAGCGGTCTTCGAGATATTGCCGCAGAATCCGGTAATAGTAGAGTGCCTCCTTGTTGGGCAGCTTGTAATCCCAGCGAGCAAGCAAACGACCTGACTCCGCTTCATACTCAACATCGGAAATCTCACGCTCTGCCACCTGTGCAAGAACATCCGAAGAACCTGCTCCTACGGAGAACTTCTGCTTTGGGCGATTGGCAATCTCTGCGGGCAGGTCGGCAGCAAAGGCATGGCGAAGGAGATATTTGGCCGGCCGGTCCGAATGGAATTTCCATTTGGCAGGTAAGCTCAATCCCAAAGTAACAGACTTGAGATCTAAAAAAGGTACCCGGGCTTCCAGACCGAAGGCCATCGGAATACGGTCAGCACGCTGCAAGTTGGTGTTATGAAGGGCGGCCGTGATATTGACCATCTCCTCCTGTAATTCCTCAGGCTGCTGATAGGATCCAAGGTAATCATACCCGGCGTAAATTTCATCCGCGCCTTCACCGGTAAGAATCACCTTGACGTATTGGGAAGCCAGCTCAGCCAGGAAGTAATTGGGGATGGCAGAGCGCACCAATGCCGGGTCAAATGATTCGAGATGGTAGATGACTTTTGGAAGCACTCCCGGCATCTCCTCTTCGGTGTAGATCCGCTCGTGGTGCTGGGTCTCAAGAAGCGTTGCCATTTTTTGAGCAGCCATCAAGTCTTCACTCCCCTGCATGCCTACTGCAAAGGAATGCAGGTATTGCGTTCCCCGGCTGGCTAGCAAGGCGATAATACTGCTGTCGAGCCCGCCGCTCAGGCTGATCCCCACAGGAACATCTGCGATCATGCGCAGGCGTACAGCATCCTTCAAAATCTTCTGAATGGATTGAATAGCTTCTTCCTCTTTTTTTATAGGCAGGAGGACTGACTGGACCTTGTAGTAAACATGCCAGCCTGTTCGCGAGTGATACCAGTTTCCCGGAGGGAACTCATAAATATCATCGGTTACGGCTGCCAGAGCCTTGATCTCCGATGCAAAGTAAAAGCCCCCTCTTCCGTTGCTGCAGTACAAAGGCTTGATACCAAGCGGATCACGGGCCAGGAAGAGCTCATCTCCTTTTAAAATGGCGAAGGCGAACATGCCGCGCAGCAGTTTGACACACTCGGGGCCGTACTTGAGGTAGAGGCGTACCAACACTTCAGTGTCACTGTGGGTATTGAGCAGTTGTCCCTCGAGATGCTCTTGTGCCAGCTCACGAAAGTTGTAGATCTCACCGTTAAAGACGATCCAGGCATCCTCGACACACATCGGCTGGCGGCCGCCTTCAACATCGATGATCGCCAGGCGCGTATGCCCAAGGGAACACTTGGGAAAGTTGTTAATGCCACTCCCATCTGGTCCCCGATGGGAGATTTTATCAAGCATCCTTTGCACGTCTTCCGGCGCGCTTTTGTGAAAAACACCAGCTATCCCGCACATCAATCCACCACACCTTCCTGCACAAAACGGGTTAGCTCACTTACGCTCCACTGCTCCAGCCCCAGACGCTCCACGGTGCGACCGCGGCGCCAGTAATCCGTGCGATGGATGATGCTCCCAATGCGGATGATGCTCTCCATCCCACGCACGCTTACGCCATAGCGCATCCCCAGGGATGCGATCGGGACCAGGCTCATGGGGACGTCCTCGAAGATGTAGCGATGATTGAGCGTGGCTGGTGCCTTGATGCCGTAATATCCCGGTTGGTTATGGATGGCCTCATGAAGATCCTCACCCACGGTGTCATAAGCAAGCTTAAGCCATTCCAATGAAGTGCGCGCCCGGATGCCGACGGACGAGGCAACGGTCACCCGCTCGCGATCAAGAACTTCGAGCATACGTGCCACCGAGGGTGTGACTCCATCGATATAGAACTGGTAGTCCCCATGCGTATGCTCGATCCAGCCGGCATTGAGCAGGGTAAGGGCTGGGTGAAAGATGGCCCCCATGTTGTTCAGGCCGGTATGCAGTACATCCACGCCGTCGATGAACTGTGGATAGGCTTCTCGAATGCAATCCAATACCTGCTCATTCCGATAGGCAGGTAGCGCAGCGAGAGGCACAGCCTCCTTGATGCGGAAGATCCGGGATCAGGGCCGGACCGTCGGCACGGCTGGCGTAGATGAAGGTTTCCGCCTCAGCCACGGTTACATCCGCCGTACAACCCTGATCCCGGATCACCTTGGCGAATTCCAAGGCCCCCAGCGTCCGGCCTGGATGCAGGATCACAACCTGACCATTCTTGAGAAAAGGTGCAGTCGCTTTGGCCACATCTGCGTGGGCTGAGGAAGGGACTACTACCATAATAACCTGTGCGAATTCCACTGCTTCGCAAATATCTGCTGTGACCAGATCAATTTTTCCAAAACCATGCGGTCCGCTTTCCGTGCTCTCCAGCTCGATGCCTCCCCGTTTCTTAATGATCGAAATATGTTCAAATGTGCGATTCCACAGTGCCACTTCGGCGCCCATCAGGGCAAGATGGGCCGCCATGGCCTTGCCACCATGTCCCGCCCCCAGTACTGTATATCTTTCAGCCATAGCATTCTCCTTTGTCTGATTTGAATTTCCCTACACCCACTTGGAAAGCCGTTGATTTTCCGAGAGTACTTTTCCTGATGAATCTACTGCTTCACAGGCGCCGTTCACCACCCGTGTGCGGATGGCGCCTTTCCCGAATTTATTATTTATCAGCTGCGGAGCGTCCAGAATTCCTTCGGTAACTGCCTTTGCTAATGTTGCCGCATCCGCCCAGGGATCTGTCACACCCGGACCCGCAACATTTTGAATGGCTCGTAGTGTAATCCGTGCTTCACGGAGTAATACTTCCTTCCGAGCTTGCACATCCGAACTGCGGATCATGTTGGGTGCTCCCATCGAATTCTGGATCGCCCGGCGTACGATCTTGCTGGCTTCGATCACATCGTCTGCAGTAGCCGCATGATGGGCTTCCGTGTGCCCGACGATATGGTAGACATGTGGATGAAGCGCCATCTGCAGGTAGGTGCTGGCAGCCAGGTGCCCGCGCGCCGCGTCCGGGTCAACCGGATGCGAAAGCAATCCAATTCGGGTTTGCTTCCAGATGCGGAACGGCTTGCCTGTCCCCTGATCACGTACGGAGAGAGGAATAATCATCTCAAGGACCGCCAGCATTTTTGCCAGATCCATCGCATCTGTCGTTCCCGGCGGGCTGTTGAACATCATCTGGGCGATGTAATCCTGAACACCGAATTTCCTGGCGTTATAGGCGGATAAAAATGCACTGACGACAAAGATCACATCCGGCGCATCACGCATCCCCCAATGATGCGGCTCGTTGAGCTCCACCGGAATGCCTCGTTCCCCATACCAGGCCATCACCTGCTGGTGTTCCCGGATCGATCCTTCCAGATCCCACGGGCCGCGGCCGTCCATCTGGTTGAACCAGAAGAGCGGGATGGCACACCAGGCGTTATGAATTGTGTCTGTCAGCACCTCTGCATAGCGGATAAAGTCATCCGTTCCCGAGTAGGCGCGCAGCATCGGGAAATTGCCGCAGCGGCTGGCTTCATAGAGCTTGATAAAGTCGTACGGAGTCCGGACCGGGACTCCACCAGCTCCTGTTCTCCTTGGGTCCTGCCTCTCAGGATGAAAAAAGTTCTCCTGCGCGTCCTGGTCTGTACCGAGAGAGATCAGGTCAAGTGCTTGTGCATCTGCGATTTTCTGGATCCCTTCGATCGTCGCCTCCATCGTCGGCAGGCCGAAATGGTGACGCAGGATGGGGTAGGGGGACCGCCATTCGATCCGCTCGGTGGCGCGTTGTGGAAAGTCAATCTCAGTGAGGTTCTTAATCTTCTGTCCTTTGAGATAAGCCAGAACCTGTTCGGGGGATTCGATTCCATTAAATATGGCTTCGAAAAATGCAAGCTTTTCCACTCTCTCCGCCACAGGCGGCGTGCCGGCGAAAGCAAACCGAACCCCGCTGGCATGCAGCTCCGCAGCTTCCTCGGCAAACTCACCGAGCAGCCTCTCGCCTGTTTCAGGGGTCAAACGGTAGGACACACCGATTAGCAAAGAGTCTTCTTTCCCTAACCGGGCCCGTTCTTGTCGGGCCGTTTCAATAAAAGTTTCAATGGGAGTTGCGGGGCCCAGAAAAATAGTACGCCAGCCCGCCTCCTCGGCCAACCGCAGAAAGTTTGAAACGCCCGCCACATGAACGCATTCGCCGAGCGCTCCAGCAATTACTGTTTTTTTCATAATATATCCCTTCATACATGATGAACCTTACGATTGTTCAAACCTGTTGATCTAGAATCAACAACATTTGAGTGATGACTGCTTTGGGTAAAAGAAAACTTCTCGTAACAGCCTTAGCAGCTTTCATGAAATCCGGAATTCCAGCCTTCCTCGTCATCCATTGAAATTCCTGTTAGCTGGCAACTCACATCCCATAATCTTTTTTGTGTGTCCACATTGTAAGCATGTTTATTGGCCTGTACGCGTACGCCTGGTGCATCCCAGTAGCCGCCTCGCTGGTTTTCTCCTACTGGATCAGCGGCCAGCCAGAGATAGGTTTCTGCCATTTTTTCAGGTGTCATGGCAAACCGACGTTTCACCTCATATAATCGGCGCATCCACATGGGAAGGTAAGTGAGCCGTTCATCGGGGATGGCCACATTTCCAACACGGATGCAATGGACAGTTACACCGGTTCCGTGCAAGCGTTCGGCCAGATCAAAGGAAAACATGACCTGCGCCTGCTTGGAGTGATAGTAAGCATGTTGGAGATTGAATTTTCTTTGGCCGTTCAGATTGTTGAACT
>JBLMZU010000520.1:0-9826 GCA_050258995.1 Bacteroidota bacterium | reverse complement strand
CTTCAAAATGCCCGTCTGTATGTGGAACAATCCGCGACCGTCGCCCAGCTGCGGGAGTTGGATCGCCTGAAGTCCTCCTTCCTGGCCAACATGTCGCATGAGCTGCGAACGCCGCTTAACTCCATTCTGGGCTTTGCCGATGTAATGCTCGAAGAGCTGGATGGTCCGCTGACAGAGAACATGGACAACGATCTGCGCCTCATCCAGAAGAACGGTCAGCACCTGCTGCACCTGATCAACGATGTTCTCGACATGGCCAAGATCGAAGCAGGACGCATGAATTTGAATCCCGAAAAGTTCAGGCTCCACGAAGTGCTTGAGGAGGTCTGCAGTATTACCTCAACACTTGCAAGTGAAAAGAATATCTGCCTCTACATTGAAGAATGTTCAGATCGCAACGTCGAAGTGTACGCGGATCACACACGCCTGCGCCAGGTGATGATCAACCTGGTGAACAATGCCATCAAATTCACCGAGCTGGGCAGGATCTCCCTGAAGCTGGAGCCCATGGAAGGTGCACGGGTTTTGATCACGGTCAGGGACACCGGCATTGGCATCCCTCCCGAGAAGCTGGAGGCGGTCTTCCAGGAGTTCACCCAGGTGGACAGCTCCACCACACGCAAGGCAGGCGGCACCGGGCTGGGACTGCCCATCAGCCGCAAACTGGTCGAGATGCACGGCGGGCGCCTGTGGGCCGAATCCACCGGCGTCAATGGAGAAGGCTCTGTCTTCTTCGTCGAACTGCCGGTCGAAGCGCGCATCACGGAAGTCATCGAAAAGCAAACGAGATAAACATGGCAGCCCCGAAATTTCTCGAATGCAACCAATGCGGTCACCGGCAGCCTTACGAACCGTTTGTCGCGGCGGGGTGTAAAGAATGCGGATCGCAATGGCTGGAGGCCAGGTACGACTATGACAGTTTCAAGCGCGAGATCCTGCGCGGCCTGCCGGGGCGTCCCTCCAATATGTGGCGGTACCAGGATGTCCTGCCGCTCAACGATGCCTCTGTTTTGGACCTGTACCCCGCCGGAGGAACGCCGCTCACTCTTTCCCAGCGCTTCGCACGAGGCCTTAAGCTGGACCGTGTCTACATCAAGGACGAGCGCTACAGCCCAACCTCCTCCTTCAAGGACAGGCAGGCCGCAGTCGCAGTCGCTGCGATGAACGAAGGGAATATCCGGGAAGCGGTGATCGCGTCCACGGGCAATGCGGCAGTTGCCTATGCGGCGGCATGCGCTCGGGCAGGCATCAAACTGTGGGTGTTCATGACCAGCCTGGTGCCGCAGGAAAAATTACGGGAGGCAGCCCTTTTCGGCGCCGAGGTGATCCGGGTCAGCGGCAACTATGACCAGACCAAACAGATCGCATCCCAGTTCGCCCAGCGCAAGCATCTTCTTTACGACCGCGGCGCCGGCTCCATTCCGGCACGCGAATCAATGAAGACGATCGCCTATGAGGTCGTGGAGCAGCTCGGCTGGTGCGCGCCGGATTGGTACATCCAGGCAGTCAGTGGCGGCCTGGGCCCACTGGGCGTGTATCAAGGATTCCGGGAATTGTTCAATATGGGATTGATCAGCAAGATCCCCAGGCTGGCCGTCATCCAGGCCGAAGGCTGCTCGCCGATGGTACAGGCGTTCAGGGCCGGGAAGGATGTTGCAGAACCAGTGATCCCGAACACGCGGATCATTATCCTTTCCACGGGCGACCCGGGGAAATCCTACACCTATCTGTGGAACCTGATCCAGCAGCACGGCGGCGTGATGGAATCCGTGACCGATTTGGAAGCCTCCTCAGCCATGCGCACCCTCGCCAAAAGTGAGGGGATGGCCGTGGAGCCTGCGACCGCGGTGGCCTTTGCCGGTCTGGAAAAGCTGCGGGCGAATGGGATCGTCCAAAAGGATGAGCTGATCGTGGTCAACTGCACGGGCCACACATTCCCGGTCGAGAAATACATCCTTGGCGATCAATGGGCCGTGGATGTGCACCTGAGCCAGGACCAGTCCCCTGCCCCGCGCGAAGGGCTCCAGGCCGCGCTGGAGAACCTCGACGAGAGGACGACATCCGTTCTGCTGATCGACGACAGTGCAGACGATGCCCTGCTCATCCGTCGTGTGCTGGAAGGGTACAAGGCCTATCGCATCCTTCACGCAAAGGATGGCTGGGAAGGCCTGACCATGGCCCGCCAGAAATTGCCCGATCTTATTATCACCGATCTCACCATGCCGGGCATCGATGGCTTCGGCCTGGTGGAGGAATTGAAGCTCGATCCGCGCACACGTGCGATCCCTGTGGTGGTCGTCAGCGCCAAGGACATCACGCCGGACGAGAGAAAACGATTGAATGGTCATATTGAAGCCGTATATCAAAAAGGCTCAATCCCCCCGCGCAAGTTCGTCGACCAGGTCATCCAAGTCATCGAAGAGAAGAGCGCAGAACAAGGAGAATAATTATGGGAAGCAATGTTTTATACATTGAAGACAATCCAGACAATATGATGCTGGTAAAGCGGGCACTGGAGGCCCGAGGCTACCGCCTCCTGCAGGCCGCCAATGGCTTGAAAGGTGTGGAAACCGCCGAGTGCCAGGACGTGGACCTGATCCTGCTGGATATCAACCTGCCGGATATCGATGGCTATGAAGTGGCACACCGGCTGCGAACCAGCTCCAAGACCGCGCTGGTCCACGTCCCCATTATCGCCATCACAGCCAACGCGCTGAAAGGCGATGCTGAAAAAGCGCTCGCCGCGGGATGTGACGTCTACATGTCCAAACCGATCAACATCCGTGAGCTGTGGGCGCGGGTGGAAGCCTTTGTGCCGACACCTTAGTTATGAAAACACTTGGTTTCACACGCAAAAACATGGATACAATAAGCTCCATGGCCAAAGCAAAAACTCTCTCCTACATCTCTCATCTGCAGTGTTCCGGCTGCGGCAAGGAATTTTCACACAACGAAATCCACACCTTCTGCCCCTTCTGCCAATCGCCTCTTCTGACGATTTATAACCTGAAGAAGGTGCGCATGTTCGTGGACCGTGACGAGATCTCCCATCGCAGCAAAGGAATGTGGCGCTGGGCAGAATTACTGCCGGTCCTACAGCCGGAAAACCAGGTCTTCCTGGGGGAAGGCGATACGGCGTTGCTCTCCCTGCCCCGGCTGGGAGAGGCACTGGGGCTTTCCAATCTTTATGTGAAGGATGAAAGCAGCAATCCAACCGGCTCCTTTAAAGCGCGTGGCCTCTCCGCCGCGATCTCCAAGGCCAAGGAACTGGGCGTGCAAAAGGTCATCATCCCCACGGCCGGGAATGCGGGGGGTGCCATGGCTGCCTACGCGGCGCGCGCAGGTCTGAAGGCTCATATCTTCATGCCGAAAGACACGCCGTATGCCAACATCGAAGAGAGCCGCATGGCCGGCGCGGAAGTGATCCTGGTGGATGGATTGATCAGCGATGCAGCCGGGATGGCAGGGGAAAAAGCGCGAGCCGAGGGCTGGTTCGATGTCTCGACATTCAAGGAACCCTATCGCGTGGAAGGCAAAAAAGTGATGGGCTATGAGCTGGCCGAGACGTTTGGCTGGCGGCTGCCGGACGTCATCATTTATCCCACGGGCGGCGGGACAGGATTGGTTGGAATGTGGAAGGCATTCGCGGAACTGGAAGCCCTGGGATGGCTTGACAATACCCACCGTCCGCGCATGGTATCGGTGCAGGCAGAGGGGTGTGCGCCGGTCGTCCGCGCATTTCAGAATGGCGCCGCCTTCTGCGATTTCTGGCTCGGGGCTCATACCCTGGCTTCCGGTCTGCGCGTCCCGAAAAGCTTCGCCGACCACCTGATCCTCCATGACATCTATGAAAGTAATGGCACTGCCGTTGCCGTCAGCGATGAAGCCATTCTGGAAGCGCAGAAACAGCTGGCTTCCCTGGAAGGGATCTTTGCAGCACCAGAGGGCGCGGCGACTCTCGCGGCCCTGGCGAAACTGGTCGAACAGAAATGGGTGCAGCCCGATGAGAACATTGTATTGTTCAACACAGGCTCAGGCCTTAAATACCTGGATCCAAGAAACAGCTCCTCCATCCCATCCGTTAAATAAACGGGATCATTTTCTTTGAAGTCTTCCGGAAGTGTCCTTTAGTAACAAATGATTCTCTCCTTCGTTTAAGCTTAATGACTGCGCCTGTCCTTGAAGGCAAAGTCCATTTCCACCCGATTTTCTTTATCAGTTATCCAGAAAGGAGAAATCGAGAATGAATAGAGATGTACTGGAAGGACAATGGAAGCAAGTAAAAGGAAAGGTGAAACAACAGTGGGGCCGATTGACCGACGATGAGTTGAATATGATCAACGGCCGTTACGATGAACTGGCAGGCTTGATCCAGGAGCGCTATGGCTATAGCCGCGATGAGGCGGCCAATGAGCTCGATATGTTCCTGAATAACCTCGATACTCGCGATATGTAGTTGACCAGGGATGGGCGATGTCTGTCATCGCTCATCCTTTGTATTTAAATGATCTGCCTTATGTTTAAAGCACTTATTCCTGGTTTGATAATCAGTCAGTGAGGATTCCTGGTTTAAAGTTGGAAAGGAGCACAAATGACGCTGCTTGATTTTGTGATCTTGCTGATCATCGCTGCCGTTTGTGGTGCCATCGGGCAGGCACTTGCCGGGTATTCGGTCGGTGGCTGCATCACTTCCATCCTGGTCGGGTTCGTGGGAGCAGTGATCGGCACGTGGATTGCAGGCGCGCTGGGCCTGCCGGAGGTCTTTGCCATCAATGTAGGTGGAAGGGCGTTTCCGGTCGTATGGTCTGTCCTGGGTTCGGCGCTCTTCGTTGCCGTACTTGCCCTGCTCACAAGGGGCAGGGTAACGATTTAGGAGCTGTTCTGGAAAATCGAAGACCTTCCGGCAGGTGTAAAATCTGCCGAAAGGTCTTTTTGATTCCCAGGTCCATGACCTACTTATTAATATCAAAGGTCGGTAACGCGCCGTTGTTGAAAATCAAATTGGGGAAAACTCCCTGGGGGGTGAAAATCAATTTGTCCGTGTCCTTGATCGCCTGGGCGTTCGCGAGCGCGATCTGCAGAGAAACATATTCGGGATGTTGAGCGTAAAGCTGGGCCATCGCAATCTCCTTGGCAACATCCACCAGGGCCTGTTCCTGGGCAACCTTTTGTTCCGCCTCCGTCAACAACAACTGGGCGTCTGCATTGATCTTCTCCTGCTCAATCACAGCAAGCTCCGCTTCAAGCTGCTGCTGCTTTAATTGTTGCAGGGTGACCTGCTGGCGGGCTTCCTCCTGCAGTTTGGATTGCTCCACGCGAATCCGCCCTTCCTCCACTGCCTGCGAGGCGAGCGATTCCTGCTTCGCCTTTTCCACATCCTGTTTGGCCTTTTCAGTGGCCAGGCGGCTCTGCACGATTGCATCCAGGGCGGACTGCACTTCCGGGGAAATTGTCACCTGGGGTACGGCCACATTCCTCACCTCGAGGCCGAGCGGCTCCGCCAGCGCGCTCAACTCGTCGTCGATGCAGGAACGGAGGGCGTCCCTACCGGAGCCAATGACCGCTTCATCGAACTTCTTATCGCCCACACAGACCTTCATGGCTTGCAGTGTAAACGCCGTCATACGCTGCTGTAGGGCCGAATCGTCAGTATAGATGCCACGATAGCGGGCATAGTTGGACCGGACAGTATCCGCTTCGCGCGGGCGGAAGACATCGGCTGTCACCTCAAGACCGATGCGCTGCTTGTCGGAAGTGATGAGCTCGGGGTCATCGACGGTGATGGCCACAGCGCTGGTTCTCACTTTGACAAGGTCTACAAACAAGCCCAGATCGTAGGCGATGCCGGGCTGTTTAATACCGCTGATCTGACCCGCTTCGATCGCAATACCAACCTCATCGTTATTGATGACTTCAAAATACCAAAATGACCGGATGACTGCGCCAAAAAAAGCCAACCCGACGATGATTACAAGCGACCAAATCAGCCAGCGCGGTATATGAAAGGAACGCATCGTATTGTTTTCTTCTGTGGAACCTGGTGGGGACTGAAATTTTTTCATATATTTTCCCTTTTGCAATGAAGTCGCATTGTAAATTTTATCATGATGGCTAAACGACCATTTCACTGGCAATGCATTGGTAATGGAGATCCATAACTGCCTGGACGACTCCAAAATCAAGTAGAATTCCACGCATGCCTTTAACTGCCATTATCTTCGACATGGATGGTACCCTGGGTAATACCCTCCCCTCGATCATGATTGCACTGAGGGAAACGTTCACCCGTTTTTCAGGACACATTTATTCCGATGACGAGATCATGACCATGTTCGGTCCATCCGAGGAGGGCATCATCCTGCGCCATGTTCCGCCGGATTTATATGAGCCGGCCATGCAGTATTACCTTGACCTCTATGCCGATCTACACGCCGATCAGCCGTTTCCCGGTATCCTTGAATTGATGGATCATCTAAAGCGGCGTGGACTCCGCATTGGAGTGGCAACCGGCAAAGGCCCGGTCAGTGCCGCCATCTCGATGCGCGCCTATGGGCTGGAAGGTTATATCGATCGCCTGGAAACCGGTTCCACAGAGGGCGCAGTCAAGCCTGAGCTGATCCGCCGTGTACTGAGCCATTGGGAATTGCCGGCCGATCGGGCTGCCTATGTGGGTGATGCACAGTCCGATATGGCAGACGCGCGTGCGGCCGGCGTTCTGCCCATTGGTGCAGCCTGGAGCGAGTCGAGCTCGATCACGGAGTCAGATACGCCTTATCGATTTATGAGCGTGGCATCGCTGAAGTTGTGGCTGGACTCCATTTAACTGAAAAGCTGCGACCCTCCCGCCTCCGATCCAGAGAGGGCATGCTGTTATTTTAGGAGATCAGAACCCAAATGATGACAATGTGCCTTTTCTCCTCAGCCGGGCAACTGCTTAATCCTATGGAATGCCATTTCCAGATTGTCTGGAACTCCATCAGCTTGCAGAGTAGTCCCTGAAGGCTTCCCCCGGCAGATTTTTTAAGAAAAGCGTTGGTTGACGAAGTAAAAATGTTGTGAAATAATGTAAACGGTTACTGTAAACGGTTACACCAGATGACGACACGTCGCTCTTCTTCCGTTACGATCCGTGATGTTGCCAGAGAAGCGGGGGTTTCCGTGGCAACGGTCAGCCGTTATATCAATAAAAACGCACCTGTTTCCCCAGAAGTCGGAGAACGATTGCAGGCGGTGATGAGCCGGATGAGATATGTGCCGCATGCAGCGGCCCGAAACCTGGCAAGTCGCAAGACCCGCGTAATTGGCCTTTTATTGAACAACCTCCATAACGATTTCTTTGTGCCTTTGCTCAACGGCGTGGAAGGTGTCGTTCGCAAGAAAGGTTATAACCTGATCGTCGCCACCTACCATGCGAAAAGCCTGGATCATACCCTGCCTCCCATTGGTCCGCACAATACCGATGGTCTGCTGGTCTTTTCAGATGGTTTGGTGGATGAAGACCTCGAAGCCCTGCATGCCAGCGGCTTCCCCATGGTGCTGGTACACCGGACTCCCCCTCCCCTGGTCCCCATTCCCAGTGTTACAGTCGAAAATCTTGAGATCAGCCGCCAGCTCGTGGACCACCTGATCAAGGCCCATGGGAAGCGCCGAATTCTATTCCTCAGGGGCCCTGTCCATCAGGAAGACTCTCTTAAAAGGGAAGTGGGATATAAAACCGCCCTGCAAAACAATGGCATTTCAATCGACGAAAACTTAATCCTGAACGGCGATTTCGAACGCGATGTGGCCTATGAAGTCATGAACAAGTTTTTCCAGGATGGAAAGAGCGGCTTGTTCGACGCAATTTTTACTGGCGATGATGACGCGGCGATCGGCGTTCTGCAGTCACTGCACGAGCATGGGATCCGAATTCCTGAGGACGTGGCGGTCATCGGTTTTGATGATCTGGGGTTTGCTCCGTTTCTCAACCCTCCCCTGACCACGGTGCGGGCGCCCACCGAAAAAGTGGGCCGCATTGCCACCGAACGATTATTTGGGATTTTGGAGGATCATCCTTCGGACGAGGTGATCATCCTTCCAACAGAGATCATACTCCGCCGTTCCTGTGGGTGTGAATACTGAGCAAAGTAACCTTACAAAGGAGGTGAGTCGCTTCCAACAATAAAAGCCAACTCTATCCGATCGTAAACCGTTCCAAAAAACTAGTATGAGGAGAAATCTCACCATGAAGAAACTTTTGTATGTACTGGCCGTGCTGCTCATCGCATCGATGATCCTCACGGCATGCGGCGGTGCGGCTCCTGCCCCGACTCAGGCCCCGGCAGCCACTGAAGCCCCCTCGCAGGCAACAGAAGCCCCGGCCGCGACCGCGGCTCCCACCGAGGCCGCCACGCAAGCACCGGCAGCAACCGAAGCTCCCGCGGCGACCCCCACCCTGACACCCTACCCGATCGCTGAGTGCCAGGCTGGAAAGACCTGTGTACGCTGGTTCATCGGCCTTGGCACCGGTACTGATCCGGTCCAGCTCGATGCTGAGCAGTCAGTTGTCGACGACTTCAATGCCTCCCAGGATAAAATCCAGCTGATCATGGAAGTGGTTCCGTACGCCTCCGCCAAGGATACCCTCTCCACTGAAATCGCCTCAGGCAATGCCCCTGACGTCATCGGACCTGTGGGTTGGTCTGGCTCGAATGCCTACTACGGCCAGTGGCTTGATTTGGCTCCTTATATCCAAAAATCCGGGTTTGACACCAGTGTGTTCAATCCCGCTCTTGTGAAGATGTACGAAACTTCAGAAGGCCAGGTGGGTCTGCCGTTCGCCGTGTATCCCTCCGCGATCTTCTTCAATGCCAAGCTGTTCGACGAAGCCGGCTTAAACTACCCGCCCGCCAATTATGGTGACAAATATAAGATGCCCGATGGCTCGGAAGTCGAATGGAACTGGGACACCCTGACCAAGGTCGGCAAGCTGCTCACGGTGGATGCCAATGGTAAGAATGCCACCGAAGACGGCTTCGACAAGAACAACATCGTCCAGTACGGTTACACCTTCAACTTTGAAAACCACCCGGCGTATGTTGGCTCCTTCCTGTCCAACGGCGGCTCGATGGTCGCTGCGGACGGCAAGACCGCCCAGGCCCCCGAGAACTGGCAGAAGGCCTGGAAGTGGTTCTATGAGGGCATCTGGGGCGACCAGCCCTTCATCCCGAACGGCCAGGTAGAGGCCAGTGCCGACTTTGGCGCCGGCAATGCCTTCAATAGTGACAAGGTCGCCATGGTGGATGCTCCCGCCTGGTACACCTGCTGTATGGGCAACGTCAAGACCTGGGAAGCTGCCGCCATGCCCGTGGGCCTGGATGGCAAGGTCGCCGGCCGTGTTGACGCCGACACCTTCCGCGTCCTGAAGAGCACCAAGAATCCGGAAGCAGCTTTCGAAGTTGTTTCCTACCTCGTCACCGACGGCGTTCAGAAGCTGATCATCGGCTCCGCCGACAATCCCCCTGCCTACGGCGCTGTCCCGGCCCGCACGGCCGATGGTCCGACCTGGCTCGAAGCCAAGAAAGCCCAGTTCCCCTGGGTTAAGAACTGGCAGACCATCCTGGATGGCTTGAACTATCCGGATGTCCCGAGTGCCGAATCCTACATGCCGAACTACAACGAAGCCTGGCAGCGTGGTGCAACATTCTTCACCCTGATGCAGAACACCGGCGGTCTCGATATCCAGAAGGAAATCGACACCTACGTATCCGATCTGCAGACAATTTTTAACAAGAAGTAAGCAGTTTCTAGTCTGACAACCTAGGCGGGCCGGGAAATCCGGCCCGCC
>JBLMZU010000519.1:0-5723 GCA_050258995.1 Bacteroidota bacterium | reverse complement strand
TCAGGATTTTTGCGATCCCGTATCCAAGGGCAACTCCCAAAACAGAGAACAATAAAAGAAAAAAACAGGATGCAGAGAACTCTTTTAATGTTTGCACGTTGTATTCTCTTTTTGATGCTCTCCATGAGGAGCAGCCACCGAATCAAAGGGGCTGATACATCAGCGCTCGACCCGAAACGATCGGCCCCGGTCGATCGTCCGTGGTCCATCGTCCATCCATCAAATCATTCCATCCTTCAAAACTTCCTTTGCGGCCAGCATCCCGGCCGCGCCCATCACGCCGCCGCCCGGATGCGCTCCGCTGGCGCCGAAATAATATCCCTTGAGCGGCGTGCGGAAGTCGGCCCACTGCGGGGTGGGACGCAGGAAGAAGATCTGGTGCAGCAGCAGCTCGCCGTGGAAAATGTTGCCGCCGGTGATGCCGGCGATGCGCTCGATGTCCCTGGGCGAGATGACCTGCATACCGACGATGCACTTGCGGATGTTGGGCGCGTACTGCTCGATGGTCGCGATGACCGCCTCGCCGAGCTGGTCCCGTTTCTGATCGTCCCAGCCGCCCTCGATGTCGTATGGGGCATACTGTACGAAGCAGGACATGACGTGCTGTCCCGGGGGTGCCATATCGGGGTCGATCATGGACGGGAAGATCATGTCGAGGTAGGGCCGCTTCGAGATCTGGCCGTACTTGGCATCGTCGTAGGCCCGCTCGATGTAGTCGATGCTCGGGCTGATCGAGACCGCGCCGCGGTGCAGGACCGAGTCGGCGCCCCTGCCCTGGAAGGGCATTGCCGTGAAGTTGGGCAGCTCGCTCAGGGCGATGTTGACCTTGCCCGACGAGCCGCGCGTCCGGAAGTTCTGGATGGAGGTGACGAACTCGTCCGGGAAATGCTTCGGCTCGACGAACTGCAGGAAGGTCCGCTTGGGGTCGGCGGCGGAGAGGACGACCTTCGCGTCCAGCTCGTCGCCGTTCTCGAGGACGACGCCCACGGCGCGTCCACCCCTGACCCTGACCTGCTTCACGCCTGCGTTGACACGGGTCTCTACCCCGAGCGCCTGTGCGGCATTGTAGATGGAACCGCTCACCCCGCCCGAGCCGTTCTTGGCAAAACCCCAGGCCCGGAACGCGCCGTCGATCTCACCCATATAATGGTGGAGCAAAACATAGGCTGTGCCCGGCGAGCGCGGTCCCAGGAACGTGCCGATGATCCCGCTGGCGGCTTTTGTGCCCTTTAGGGCATCGGTCTCGAACCACTCCTCCAAAAGGTCGGCAGAGGATTCGGTCACGAGCCTGGCGATGGTGTAAAGCTCCTTTTCAGACAGGCCCTTTGCATATTGGCCCAGCTTGAGCAGGCCCATCAAATCACGGAAGGACAGCGAGGAAGGGTCGGGCGGGATGAGGTTGATGATCGGCTTGATCGCCTTGGCGGCCCGGGCCATGACGCGTGCGTATTCATCGTAGGCCTCCGCGTCCCGGGGCGAATGGCGATAGAGCTCGCGGCGGGTCAGATCGTGATCGTCCCAGGCTGCCAGATAGTCCCCGTTTTCCATGGGCGTGAAGGTGCTGGGCAAGGGAAGGATCTTGAGGCCGTGTTTGGGCAGCTCCAGGTCACGAATGATCTCCGGGCGCAGCAGGCTGACCACGTACGAGAACTCGGTGAACCTGTAGCCGGGGAAGATCTCCTCGGTCACCGCCGCGCCGCCGACGATATGCCTGCGCTCGAGCACCACGACCTTTTTGCCTGCCCGGGCCAGATAGGCCGCAGCCACCAGGCCGTTGTGCCCGCCGCCGATGATGATTGCATCGTATTTGTTTGCTGTCATAGATGAGTCCTCAAGTTGAACGATGATTTACGGTACATCGTAGCGAACAATCGAGCGAAAGAAGCCACCGCTGCGGCTCTTCGCCTGTGTGGCAGCGATTTCTTTAAATCCGATCTTAAGGAACATGGGCACTGTTCCGGGAAAAGCCTCTTTGGCTGTTAGAGGCTTTCCGTGTGAATTAACAGGATACGCCTCGATGGCTCGAGCGCCGTTTGCGATGGCATGCTTCACGGCGGCGTTTAAGAGCCCCGAAGCAACCCCTTGTTTGCGCGCCTGCCTGCTCACGAAGAGACAAATGATCGTCCATAGCGCCTGATCCGTCGTAGGATTCTGAAAGTACGGATGGCCTTCCAAACGAACAAAGCTGGCTCGTGGACTCACACCGCACCAACCCACTGCCTTATCGCCCCTGTAGGCGAGTACTCCTGTGGAGGCCCCCGAGTCGATCTGGCCTTTGAATGAGGTACGGTTATGTTCGGGTGTGGCGTTCGCGGATACGGCGTCGGTTTGCCTCCAGGACATGCACCAACAACCTGCGTCTGCGCCTGAAGTTCCGAAGAGTACCTCCAGGTCCGGCCAGCGGTCAGGCGTGGCCGGGTGAAATGACAATCTCGACTGTGTGCTCATTTCTTCTTCCACGCCGGCTCATAGAACGGCAGTTTCACCACTTTGGCCGGTGCGTGCTGGCGGTGGTGCTCCACCGTGATCTCCATCCTTAAATTCGTGCCCGGCTCAAAATAAGGCTTTTGCAGATGGGCCAGGGCAATGTACTTCTTCAACAGCGGCGACCAGGTGGACGTGGAGGCATATCCCACCTGGACATTTCCCAGCAGGACAGGCAGGCTGCCCCGCACCGCCAGGCCGGGGATCTGCGGCGGCAGGCCGACCGCGCCGTATAATTTTTCCATTCCCACCCAGTCGACCTCCAGGCCGGCCAGCTTCCAGGCCGGACCTTCGCGCTTCTCCCGCTCCAATGCCCGGCGGCCCACGAAATATCCCGGCTTGTCGAGCGCCACCGTCCAGTCCAGTCCCAGCTCGAAGGGAGAGGATTTTTGCGGCTCGATCCAGGCGTGGCTGGTGGAGGTGTAATCCACGTCGAGCATGAACAGCCCGGCCTCCACGCGCGCCATATCCATCGCCAGGATGCCGACCGGCGCAATCCCGTAATCCGCGCCCGCCTCCATCAGTCCATCCCAGATGGGGAGCGCATCCTCGTTCTTCATCCAGATCTCGTAGCCGAGGTCGCCGGTGTAGCCGGTGCGCGAGATCGTCACCTCCCGCCCGCAGATCCTGTTCTTCACCAGGCGGAAATACTTCAGCTCGTCCACGGGCTGCTCCGCCACCCGATTGAGGACCTTTCGAGAGTTGGGTCCCTGCAAACTGAGCGCCGCCACCTCGTCGGTGACTTCGCTGATCTGCACATCCATGCCGACGGCGTTCATCAGCAGCCAGCGCAGGTTCGGCTCGGCGGATGTCAGGCGGAAGGTCGTCTCGTCCAGGCGCGAGACCGTGCCGTCGTCGATCATCTTGCCGTCCTCGTCGCACCAGCCCGTGTAGGCCACCTGGCCCACCTTCATCCTGTAAATATCCCGCGTGGTGACCCGGTGCAGCAGGGCAGCCGCGTCCCTGCCCTGGAGGATGTACTTGATCAGCGGCGTGACGTCGATCAGCGCCGCGGCATTGCGGATCGCCCAGTACTCGCGGTCCAGCACATGCTCGTACGAGCCGGCCACAAAATAGCCCGCCCACTTGCGCCAGTTGCGCGGCTGGCACAGGGCGGAGGTCCGTTCGTGGAAGGGAGTGGTCTTAAGTTGGAACATGAAATCCATGCCTGCCATTTCAAGATGAAATTATGAGGTGATTTTCAGGTAGTTCTGTAAACTTGCTTTCCCACCCATTATAACTGGCCGCGTCAAGGCCAGTTTCGATCCCCTGGTAGAGGACCTCCCGGCTTTCCCGGAAGGGTTACTCGCGATCCGGTTTCGTGCGCTGGGAATATTGAAAATAGGTCCAGACGCAAACGCCCGCAAGAACGATCCCGGCAATGATGAGTGGCTCATTCTCCCTGACATCCTCGAAGAGAGCCGACATGATGCGCCCAATCAATTTACCGGCCAGGCCAAAGGCAAGGGCCCAGAAGAGCGACCCGATCAAATTCAATATCGCAAACCGCCTGGGATCATATCCGGACATGCCGATGACAAACGGCAGGATTGTCCGGAAGCCATACATGAACCGGATGCTCAGAAAGAGCAGGTCTGAATTGCGGCCCAGCATGGATTTGGCCTTTTCCACCCGCGGCTGCCAGTCCGGCCTCCTTTCGAGAACCTGGCTGCCTTTGAGGCGTCCCAGCCAGAAGAAAAACTGGTCGGAGGCGAACGAGACGAGCCAGGCGATCAAAATCACCGTTGGCAGGTTGAAATAGCCGCGGTGGGCCATGAAGGCGGCCAGCACAAGGACCGTCTCGCCTTCCAGGAGCAGCCCCAGGATCAGGGCGGGATATCCAAACTGGGAGATCAGATGCTCAATGGACATGCTGCCATCCTGTACCTGCGATCTCGAGCATGGCGATCCTCACCATCCTACTTCCGGTTCGCGGTTTCGGCCGGGGCAAAAAAGACCAGTACGGTCAGCTCTGCCTCGATGGAGTGAAAGCGATGCATCACGTTCCTTGCTACATAAACGATGGAGCCTGCCTGCACATCACGGTCCTCGTCCGCCACAAGGATCTTTGCCCTTCCGCCTACCACGTAATAGACCTCATCCTCCGTGTGCGGCGACTGGGGGTCGGTCCCGCCGGCAGGCAGGACGTACAGTCCCATGCTTAGATCCGGGACCTTCAAAAATTCGAGATAAAGCTTATTAGCTGTTTCCCTTTGAGGGATCAATTGGGTAAGTTCAAAGGCTTGCATAAGCGCTCCCGAGCCTGGACAACAGGCGATCGGCCATAAAAAGACCGGGCAAAATCAGAGAAAACCCTGTTCTGTCTACCATCCAACCTCACAGACAAAAACATCCATCCTCCTGCCTCTTTTCCCGGGCACAATCCAAAGCGTCAGAAAATCATCCCCCGGCAGGCTTTACTTCTTCACTTCCACGGTCCGGGAGACGCAGGAGCCCTTGAGATCCTTTTCGGTGCACAGCATGATCACGGCCCGCAGTTTATCCTCGTGCACAGCCCAGTTGAATGCGGGGCTGTGGACATAACCGGTCCCGCCGGGGTCGAGCGGGGCAATGTTTTTGGCCAGCGTGCAGCCGACGAACAGGTCGAAGGCATTGAGCGCCTGCTCGACCGATTTATTGACCTTGGTATCGGTCACCTTGATGTATGCCGAACGGAAGGAGGCACTGCCGGTATTCTCCACACTGAAGTTGGCGAAAACACCCTTGCAGTTATCCAGTTTCTTGAATTTGGCCTCAAAGAACGGGGCCGAGGTCGGCGAGGGCGGAGGCGTGAACTTTGGCAGCGAGGATGTGTCCCCGCTCAGGGTGACGTTCTGGGCAAGCAGGTAGCACTGCTCTTCCGCCTTTTCAGGATTTTGGACGAACCAGTAGCCCTGGGCAAGGCCCGTGCCGACAACGTCGAGCACCTGGCCCGCCTGGTACTTAACCACCAGATCATACAGGCTGCCCGGCCCTGTACGGCAGTTGGTCTCGCGGTTCACCTTCGCCTTTGGGGCTTCCACCAGGGCCGCTGTACCTGGTCCGGGAGAGGGCGTGCCGGTTGCCGGTAAAGTGAGTGTTTCCGTAGGGATGAGTTCTGCCTGGGCAGTCAGGGTGGCCGTCTCGGCCCGGGTCGCGGTGATGTCGACGGCAGGCGGTTCCGTCGGGGGAGACGCTTCCACCAGCGGGGTGCCAGCGGGCAGGTTGCAGGCCGAAAGGATCCATGTTAAAAAGATCAG